>DASTSF010000522.1:0-3821 GCA_035760825.1 Bacteroidia bacterium | reverse complement strand
GCAGAAAATGCCGGCGACTGAAGATAAAAACCGGCTCAAAAAAAATGCGGCCCTGGCGGCGCTGCTGCTGTTCGCGGCGGTGCTGTTTTTTTCGATAAGAAATTACGGGCAGCCGCTTTCCGACTACGGGAATTATTATTTCGGAAGTTTTTTTTTCGCGCATGGCGTATCCACCGGTAAATTATATGATCCGTGGGAGTTTAATCTTCTCATCGATCAATCGGGCGCAAAGCACCTGTACGAAAACTACACGCCCGTACCGCCGCTGACGCTGGCGGCTTATCTTCCTTTTGTCCTCTTTACAGCAGCAGTTTCGAAGATTATTTTCATGCTGCTGAGCGGAGCCTTTTTCTCTTTTTCCCTTTACCGTTTCCTGTTGCGTCACGCGGTCCCGTTCGCTTTTCTTGCCGTGGCGGTGTTGCTGTTCCCGCTGCGCGCGAACGTGGAAGCCGGGCAGTCGTATTTTCTCGTGGCCGGGCTCCTGCTTTCAGGGTGGATGTTTTACGGTGACAAAAAATATCTGCCTGCTGCGCTGCTCTGGGCGCTGGCGATACACCTGAAAGTTTTTCCCGGGATCGTTTTTCTTTTCCTGCTTTTTGAAAAAGACTGGAAAATGATCGCTTATCTTTTTGCCGCAGGCGTTGCTTTTTTTCTTGCGGCATTGCCGTTCACCGGTTTCGGCGTGTGGGAAAATTATTTCACAGAAATACTTCCCCGGCTTTCGGTCAACGAGATCAACAACCCGTTCACTTTCCTTTCGCAGAGCGGAACAACTTTCCTGCGACGTCTTTTCGTACGCGACGAGCTGCTGAACCCGGGTGCGCCGTACAACAGCCCGTCTCTTTTTTACCTGCTCAATTCCGTTTATGTGCTGCTGCTGCTGTTGCCGGTAGCAATGGTTTCCGGGGATAAGAAGCAAAACACCTTCGCCAAATTTTCGCTCTGGCTTTTCGCAGGTGTTCTCGTCAGCGGGTATTCCACGGAGTACGGTCTTTTCCTCCTGCTGTTCCCGCTGCTTTCCGCAGGAATGCGGGAAACAAAAATAACCGGCAGGTGGATTGCATTTCTGGTTGTCGCCGCGGTGGCCGCTTCGTTCCCCGTGCACCGGTTTTTATATGAAACGGATCCTGTTCGTTTTTCAAGACTCTGGATGCTGCTTGTCTTTTTTGTGATGATGGTGATCACGCTGCGGCCGGGGTTGCGTTTCAGCCGGGCGATGTTGTTCCTGCTGCTTATTCCCGTGCGGTATTTTCCCTGGCATGAGGCGGAAGACCGGAGCACGTATTTTCTTACCGGAGAGATCGAACTGCTCACAGGTGATTACAACTGGAAGAACGATACGCTCGTGATGCAGGTGCGTACGCCTGAAGGGATAGCGCAGGTGGAGAACCCGGTGAACGAAACGGCGGAGGAGGATAAATTGCTTGCTGTTAAGGATGGACAGATCTTCGATCACGGGAAACAGGTTACTTTTTCCGGCGACCACAAGAAGAAACCGATGCGGACCGGCGACGGGTACATCGTGTATTTGTCGGATAAAAACCGCGGCGTGGGATTTTACGCCTTGAGAAAAATAAAGCCCGAATAACCGGATGAAAAACGTAACGCGGACGACGATCATTCTGACAGCGCTGTACAGCGTGCTGCTCTTCGCGGGTATTGTTCATCATGAGATGTGGCTGGATGAAACACATCACTGGCTGCTCGCGCGCGACAGCGGTTCGCTGCGGGAATTGTTCCATAATTCGCGCTACGAAGGCCACCCCATGCTGTGGGATATGCTGCTGTTTTTGATCGCACGTTTCACACAGGATCCGTTCGCAATGCAGGTGATGAATTTCATTGTCAGCGTAACGGGTGTCTTCCTGTTCCTGCGTTATTTTCCGTTCAATACCGGGTTGAAAGCCGTGACGGTGTTCAGCTATTTTATTTTCTATGAATACGGCGTTATCAGCAGGAACTACGCGATCGCTTTTCTTTTTCTTGTGGCGACACTGAAACTTTTCGAAGACCGGCGGAAGCATTTCCTTCTCTTTTCCGTGATGCTCGCGCTGCTTGCGCAGACGCACCTTTTCGCCTCCGTCATCGCGGGCGGATTGTTTGCTTTCGCGGCCTGGGAAAATTATTTCCGGCGCAGTGAAGGCCGGTTCAGTAATTTCTACGCAGGTGCGACCATTGTCGCGTTGTCCTTCCTGCTGCTTGTTCCGGAAATTATTCCCCCGGCTGATCATTTTCTTTTCCGTTACGATCCGGACCCGATGATCTCCTTCAAACGTTTCGGAAAAGCGTTGTCCGTGCTGTGGAAAGGCTTGTTCCCGGTTCCCGATTTCGGGAGCCCGCATCCCTGGAATTCCAACTGGTTCATTTCAGCTTCGAAATCGGTCAGTGTCATTCCCGCAGCGCTCAGCTGGCTGGTGCCCGGAATGCTGCTGATGAAGAAAAGGCCGGTGGCTGTGTTTTATTACAGCACGGCATTCGTGATCGTGCTATTCATCTATTTTTCACCGCTGATCGTTGCTTCGAGGCATTGCGGATTTTTCTTCCTCCTGCTGATCGCTGGTTTGTGGATGATGAAAACATACAAACCGGGAACAGTGTACAACAGGAAAGTGTTCCGGTGGATGGAAAACTGTTCGGAAAAATACAGCCCGGTCATCCTTGCGGTCTTGTTTTTCTGCCAGCTGGTGTCATCCGTTTTTCTCTTTTACACCGACTGGAAACGGCCGTTCTCCAATGGAAAATATGTGGCGGAATGGCTGAAGGCGGATGCTGTGAAAGAACCAGTGCTCGTGAGCCAGATGAGCGCGGGGCCATCCATTTGCGCCTACACGGGCGGAACCGCCTTTTACCCCGAGAACAACTGCGTCCACAGCTTCTGCTTCTGGAATACGGATCCATTCATCATCCCGGACGACTCGCTGCTCGTGCGTGCGCATCGTCTTGCTGCGAATGATCCGTCGCGGAAAGCGCTGCTCGTGCTGAATTTCCGCCTTGATTCGGTGGCGATGCCCCCGCATGTCCGTTTCGTTCGCACCTTTACCGGTGCGATGGTTCGACCGGAAGATTATTACATCTACGAAGCGGAACCGTAAATTCGTTCAGCCGTATTTCATTTTGAACAAAGTCCTTCTTTTCAACCCGCGTGCTGCTGAGCACAAGCCGAGGATACCGAATTCGGTATTGCAGGTGGCTGCTTCCATCGAAGGGAAATACGAATGGAGCATCGTCGACGGGAACATCGAGGAAGCGCCCGTTGCGAAACTGTTCCATTACCTGCGCACGGGAGAATACGCTTATTTCGGCTGCACGGTGATGCCGGGTCCGCAGCTGCGGCAGGCCATCATTGCTTCTTCTGAGATCAGGAAAAATTTTCCCAGCGTGAAGATCGCCTGGGGCGGTTATTTCCCGTCGAACCAGCCGGAAGTCTGCCTGCGTTCCGGATATGTCGATGCGATCATCAATGGCCCGGGCGATAAAAGTTTCCCTGCGTTGCTGGATGCGTGGGAAAAAAATGAGACGGTCCCCGGTGAAATTCCGAATCTCATTTTCCTGCGCGAAGGCCGGATGATCACGACGCAGAAAGATGCGATCTACGAGCAGGACACGTTGCCCGATCTTCCCTATGAAAAGCTCGATGCGATCTACCCGCTGAAACGTTACCTCGGGAAAACGTATCTCGGGACGCGGACGATCGCGTATCATTCCAGCTTCGGCTGCCCGTTCACCTGCTCGTTCTGCGCGGTGGTGCCCGTTTACAATGCGCGGTGGAAAGGAAAATCGGCCGGGAAAATCTACAACGACATAAAATTCCTGAAAGAGAA
>DASTSF010000521.1:0-2557 GCA_035760825.1 Bacteroidia bacterium | reverse complement strand
CTCACCCAAAACGCACGACATTGTCTGTTCACATTCGGCACGTTTCCCGCGCGCTGGCGATCTTCGTCGCTCTTTTTCCGTGCATTCTTTTCGCCGGCAACGGAGATACGCTCGCACTTTCGCCCCGTGCGGCCGCCATCGCTTCGTCCATTGACGAAATGAGCGAACCTGAGCTCGTGCTGCTGATGGATTCGCTCATCGATGCGGATGTCCGCGAAGCGCCGCTGTATGCGCTCATTCACCGGAAAATAGACGAGATACACGCCTCCATTCCCAAAAACAATTTCGACGACGGATTCCAGTTCTATCCCGGCAATCGCTTTTACGGCATCTGGGATACGCAGCATCTTTTTCCTTATCCCGATTCGCTTTTCAAATGCGATACGGTGACGGATCTCAACCTCGCGCCCGAGATCAGCGGCGAATTCTTCTTCCCCATTATCGGCCCGATCACCTCGCCATTCGGCTGGCGCGATACGGCCTATCACCGGGGCATCGACATCGATCTCAACCGCGGCGACAGCGTTCGCTCCGCCTTCAGCGGAATGGTGCGCCTGGCTGCGAAGGAAGGCGGCTACGGGAACGTCGTCATCGTGCGGCACTACAACGGACTCGAAACGGTGTACGCGCATCTCTGGAAAATAAAAGTGAAGCCCGGCGATATCGTCACGAGCGGGCAGCTGCTGGGACTCGGCGGAAGCACGGGACATTCCACGGGAACGCACCTGCATTTCGAAACCCGTTTCCGGGGCGTCGCTATAAACCCGGCGTGGATCATCGACCTGAAAACGCATCGTCTCTTCACGGACAAGATCTCGCTTGTGCGCACGCGGCAGGGTTACGCCGTCCGCCCGACGCTGGAAGATTTTCACACCGTTGTCCGAGGCGACAACCTGTACACGATCGCGCAGCATTACGGAATTTCAGTGAAGCAGCTTCGCGCCTGGAACGGCTGGAACGGGCCCGTTCACCTGAAGGCCGGGCAGCAGGTCAGGATAAAGCAACCTGCCGAGGTCACCTCTTCCACTTTCTGAGCGTTACCTTTGCGGTAATGCAACGCCTTTTCGGTCATCCTTCCCTTTTTTCTGAAACGCTGAAAAAAAAGCTCGCGGAAAAGCTCCCGGGCGAAGCCGCGCAGAACCGCATGAGCTCGCGCGTGCGCATGAGCACGGAAGAATATCTCCTCCGCTTTCCCGGCTATCGCACCAGCTCGGTGCTCATGATGTTTTTCCCGATCGGAAAAGAGATCGGGACATTGCTGATCGAACGGCCGGGCTATGAAGGCGTGCACAGCGGGCAGCTCGCGCTTCCCGGCGGAAAAAAGGAGCCCGGTGACGCGGATGACATAAGCACAGCATTGCGTGAAACGGAAGAAGAAGTCGGCGTGCACGTGGAGCGAAGCGCGGTCCTCGGAAAACTCACACCGCTGTATATTCCACCGAGCAATTTTCTCGTTCATCCTTTTGTTTCTTTCCTGCCGGAACGACCGCAATGGAAAGCGGACCCGGATGAAGTAGCGGACATTATCGAAGTTCCTCTCTCCGTTCTTTTCGACGACAAACAGAAGGGCCGTGAACGGATCCCGGTGGGTAAAAATCTTTTCGTGGATGCGCCGTGTTATCTGCCTTTCGGGAAAGTGCTCTGGGGTGCAACGGCCATGATGTTCGCGGAAATGGAAACGCTGCTGAAGAGATAAAAAAAAGCCGCTGTAACAGCGGCGTCTTTTCATTCTCAAAAACCATATTTTATTTTCTTTTTATCTCGACGATCTGGTTGTCGAAGCAGAGAAAGTAGGAACCCGGATCGAACGCGGAGAGATCCAGCTTTGTACCGTATCCTTTCAGCACCACGTTCCCGTAGGCGTCATACATTTCATACAGCGATTCCCCGGAGAATGTCACCTGTTTTCCGTCCGCGCTTTGCGTGAACGTCAGCACAGGTTTGTCCTTGGGTGTGTACGTTACTTCAGGCGAATACTTCACCTCTTTTCCAAATCCGACCTGCTTTACGCGGAATTTATTTTCACCGGAATGCGGCGTCACCTGGAAAGAATAGTTGTGCTGGCCCGGCGTTCCGAATCCCTGCACTTCTCCGACATACACCCACTTGCTCCAGCGGTATTGTTCAACGATAAACGGAAGAACGCCGGATTCGCCGTCGGTTGTCCAGGAAAGAAGGCCCGTGGCGGAAATGGTGATTGACTGCGTATTGAAAGTGGGACGCGGCTTGAGCGCTTCAGGATTGAGCACGCGCGGCGAGCAACCGTCCTTGTGGTAGATCTGGATCTCGACGGAATCACCCTGGTGCAGATTGTAAGGTGTGAGATCTATCTCGAACGCAGTTGAATTGACTTCATCCGTCGTGCGCTGGCCGTTTACATAAACTTCGTAAGCGCAGAAACCGACGCCGTTCTGGTTGAAGGAATTCTGAACATAGATATTCTTGTTCTGGTATTTTCCTTCGATAACGAGCGTACCGTTATTGGGATCGCTGTAGGCGAAAAGCGGAATCAGGAGGGCAAGCAATGGAAAAAATCGTTTCATTCTATGGTCCTGTT
>DASTSF010000520.1:0-8129 GCA_035760825.1 Bacteroidia bacterium | reverse complement strand
AGTAATAGGAATCATCGCAGGGATCGGCGCGATCGCCATCGTCGTAATAATAATATTCATCATCGTAATAATCTCCGCCGTAATAACCGTATCCGTTGTCGTCATCTTCATCATCGTCACCGCCGGAAAAGCTGTTGTCCTCGTCGTCATTCGCGATCGTGGAATTTGTCGTGGTATCGCCGGCGCAATTGTATACCGCGTAGGATTTCCTGAACCCGATGGAAACCCGGTAGATGGCGCCCGGTTCCGCTTTGATCATTTCCCCGAGATCGAGCGAGAATGATGTCCATTTCGAATAATCCGCTTTGCTTTTGATGTTGAGGTCGACTTTCTTTTTCACCACAACTTTCCCGACGCGGTACAGCTCGCTGCTTCCGTCGAGCGAATTCACCTGCAGGAATTGCGGGATGTTGTTCTCGTAAATGCGGATGATCTTCACGTCGACCGCTTTCAGGCTGACGGCCTGGAACGGGAACAGGAGGCCCGCCTTGCTGTTGGGCAGAATGACGCCCTTGCCGACAAGTTTCACCTGCGGTTTGAGTTCTTCGAAGGTCATCACCTGCGTAAAGCTGTTGGGCAGGCTGAACCCGAGAATATTTTTTACACCGTGCGTTACGGTCAGCGTGTAATCTCCGCTCAGCTGCGACGGAGGGAAAATGCGGACGTCATTATCCTCTATGGAAAAACGTAAATTATCTACGCCTTTCAGCGTAACCAACCCGTCGAGGTTCTGCTTTTCCTGGAGCGGATCGGAGAATTCCACGACGACGCTCTGTTCTTCGCCCTGCTCAAGACGCACATCGGTGACTTTGAAATCCTTCAGCGACGGAATTTTTATGTCGGAAGAATTTTTCTGCTCCACGCCGAGCGCTTTTCCGTCGGTGGTCAGTGTGACCTTGCCTTCCCTGTCGCGCCGCGCGATGCTGTCGACCGTAAAATGATGCGTTACGTTATCGCCCTCGTGGATCCATTTCACGTGCAGCGCGTGATTGTCCTGCGCAACGGCCAGCATCTGCTCCACGATCTTCGGGTCGGCTGCATCATTCGTGGTAAGCGTGCCGCTCATCTGCTGCCAGCGCATGGTTTTCCGGTCGGTGGTTTTCATGCCGTCCACCGAAACATTGAAACCCTGCTTCATGGTGCGGAAGCTGAATTTCATCGTACGGAATTGCTCCGGGATATCCGTTATCAGCTTGCCGAGACGGAATTCGCAGTTGTAGACCTTGTCCGACGCGAGGCGGGCATCCGGGCGGAATTCAAGCGTGCGCGTGTCCAGCCAGTACGTTTTGCCGGGAATGCCGGGGTCGAATGAAAAATAATCTTCGTCCGCAGGCTTGTCGAGCGTTACCGGGCCCGTGTATTCGCTGGCCAGCGTAATGCGGATGTAGGATTCGTCGGAAATGATGCCCGAAGTATAGGCGGAGATGTAGGCGCCGAAGGCGGGATCGACCTTCGTGGCCTGGACCTCAGTTTTTCCGCGCGGGGCGATGAACGGGATGGCGATCATTACCGCAACTACGACGGAAGCGATGGCGGTGAGGATTTTGCGTGACATGGTTTGGAAATTTATAGGACGAAGCTATGGCAAAGCATTAAATGATTCCGGTGATGTTGAATGTTTTTATCCGGATGGTGAAAAGGAAGGATAAATGTTATTGGTAAAGAATACCTGTATGTGATTTAACGTAAATGAAGGGCGGGAAAAAACAAATCCCGGACGGGAACCGTAATTCAGTTAAATTTAACATACGGGTTCCCCGGGTAACGCCGGAAATTCACGGAAGGAGATCCGCCCATGCATGAGTGGGCGTCATTGATTCGTCTCAATCTTCCTTTCGTCGAAAAAAACGGTTTAGAATTCCGGGGAAATCGTAAAATAGAACAGAAATTGCGGCAACTCCTTCATGATCCGAATTTTTAGTTTTTCTTCCGGGTGCCGGCGACTTTGCGCAGTAGCGGCTGTGGTGCTTGCTGCTTTTTGCGTAAAGGCCCAGTCCGTGGCGAATTATGCCGTCACAAGGACAACGGGAATCACTTACAGTTCGATCATGTCGACGGGCGTTCCCTGCAACAGCTGGAGAAATTCGGCGACGTTCGAGGAAGATGACAACCGCAGCAACCCGGTTGACATAGGTTTCGATTTCTGGTACGACGGCACGCGCTACACTTCGCTCTGCATTTCCACGAACGGCTACATCGATTTTTCTTCCACCACGGACAATGGCGGCCCCACCACCGGTCCTTACGGATATTCCAATACGCAGTTCACGGCACCCAACGGAACGCTTCTTGCGCTTGCGCCTTTCTATGACGATATGACGACGCAGGGCGCCACCGATCCGCTGGGCAATTCTATCCGCACGCAGCTTTCCGGAACAGCGCCTAACCGCGTGTTCACGATCGAATGGTTCGATATGGCGGTGTATCTCAATACCACGCCCAGCCTGAATTTCCAGGTGAAACTGCATGAAACGACCGGCATCATCGAATTTGTTTACGGAACAATGAACGCAGGGACTTCCGGTTTTTCATACACGTGCGGCATCAACGCGGCGACGATGAACAATACGCCGACAACCGCGCAGCTGAAATGCCAACAGACGGCGAATACCACCACGTTCTCCAACGGCGAGCAGAATAACCTTTCCGTTATGCCCACGAGCAACAGCAAGCTTACGTTCACACCGCCGGCCCCGGCGAATCCTTCCGGCTCGCTTACGTTCAGTGGCGTAACGCAGACGCAGATGACGCTCAACTGGACGAACTGGGCGACGAACGAAGTGGGTTACGTCATCTACAGCTCCACGGATAATGTCAATTGGAATTTTGAAACACAGACCGCGGCCAATGCAACTTCCGCAACGATCACCGGGTTGTATTCCGGCACCACTTATTATTGGCGCGTTTATGCCGTTACCGAAGGATGGCTGTCCAATGCGCTGAGCGGATCGCACGCAACGCTGAATGGTACGATATACATTTCAATAAGCAGCGGCAACTGGAGCCAGGGCACGATATGGAATACGGGAACCGCGCCGGGCGCGAATGACGATGTCATTATCGGCAACGGCACTACGGTTACGACCAATCTCGCCAACCTCGGTTGCCATAATCTCACCGTTGGGCAGGGCGCCGCCGCAACGTTGCGCTTCGGGAACAACAACGTGGCGCGCACGTTCACCGTGGGCGGGAACATTACTGTTAATTCCAATGCGACACTTACCGTCAACACATCTTCCAACACGACGCACACGCTGATCGTCAGCGGGAACGTGACGAACAACGGCACGTGGAATATGTCGCCCGACAACAACAGCCATTGCAACGTTTCGTTCACCTACGCCACGGCGAACCAGGCGTTCCAGGGAAGCGGAACGACGAATAATTTTTACAACATCACCATTGACAAAGGATCGGAAGACACGCGGATATTTGAAATAAAAACATCCACGTTCACTGCGCCGGCCGGTTTTCTAACGCTGAACAACGGGACGTTCAAGGTTTCCACCACAGGAGCTGTTTCCATGACACCCTTCACGGCCACGTCGGATATTCCGGACCACGCACGTTTCTGGCTGAACAGCAGCACGGCAACGGTAACAACAACGGGCGGCAGCATCAACCTGTACGGAGAACTTATGATCACCGCTGGAACCATGACGCTGGGCAATGCTTCCGATGACAACCTCATTTCCCAGGGTGGACTTTTTACGATGAACGGCGGGACCATGAACATTGCAGGCCGTTATGACCGGTCGAACACAGCAACGCTTTCACGCTTTATCATCACCGGCGGCACGCTCACCATCAATACGGTCGGTTCGACGTCGAACACAAACGCTCCGTTCATGATGGACGTGATCGGTTCACAGTTCACGCAGACCGGCGGCACGATCATTATCCAGCGCAAAGGCGGAACGACGGGCAATCTCGGTTTCAACTGCACCGGCGGTGTGATCAATTCCGTTACGGGCGGTGTGCTGCAGATCGGGAATGCATCGACGCCCGTTTCACAGACAATTACAGTGAACACCGTTTCGCCCGTGGGTGCTTTCCGTGTCGCTTCTGCCAATGCCACGGCGCTGCTCGCCACCAATCCGCTGACGGTTATCAATGATGTCGAGCTGCAGTCCGGCGTTTTCAATACGGCCAATCTGAATGTCAATGTCGGCGGGAACTGGAACAATACAGGCGGCACTTACACGCCGGGCACCAATACAACGACGTTCGACGGAACGACGCAAACCATTTCACGCACCAGCGGAACGGAAATGTTCAACCACATCTCATTCACGGGAAGCGGAACGAAAACGCTTGCGTGCGCCATTAACTGCAAGAATGTTACGATCGCAGCCGGCTCGACATTCAGCGCAGGTGCAACAGGTTTCGCGATCGGCACGACAGGCAACTGGTCCAATGCCGGAAGCTTTTCCGCCGGAACAGCAGGCGTGGTGACGTTCAACGGGACCGCTGCACAGACCATCGGCGGAACCGCCGTTACTGTTTTCCGCGACCTCACCATTCAGAATTCTGCGGGCGTAAGCATTACCGCGAATGAATCCATAAAGGGAACGTTGCTGCTCAACAGCGGGACGTTCACGACCACGGGACATTCATTCACGCTTATTTCGGATGCATCCGGCACAGCGCGCATAGGAACGATCACCGGCGGGAACATCACCGGGAACATCACGATGCAGCGATACATTTATCTCGGCCCGACAAACTGGAGACAGGTCTGCGCGCCTGTTACTGGGAATACGCTCCAGGGATGGAACGACAACATCATCACAGCTGGATTTCCCGGGTCGGATTATCCGAACATGAACGGCTGGTATTCGATCGGCACGTATGATGAAACTGTGGCGGGCCCGAAAGAGAACGGCTACAGTCCGCCGTCGAACATCACCGATGCGCTCACGGCGAAAAGAGGATATTATGTATACATAGGACCTTTGCCGGTGACGCTCGACGTAACGGGACCTCCGGTGAAAATGAACCAGACGTTCACGCTTACGTATACACCTTCCGCCGGTCCGACGCAGGATGGATGGAACATGCTTGGCAATCCGTATCCTTCATCCATCGACTGGGATGCAGCAGGATTCGTGCGCACGAATACGGACAACGTGCTGTACGTATGGAATCCTTCGCTCAACCAGTACGCGACGTACGTGGGCGGTGTCGGCGTCAATGGCGGCTCGCGTTACATTCCCTCCTCGCAGGCGTTCTGGGTGCGCGCCATTGCTGCAGGTCCCAGCGTTTCGATCAACGAAGCCTCGAAAGCGGGACAGGATCAGCCGTTCATGCGCATGGGCCCGGCAGAATATGCGCAGCAGCAATCGTCGAACCAGCTTTTGGGTCTCACGCTTTCCGGCGCGAACGGAACAGACGAAACGGTGATCCGCTTCAACGCGGCGGCAACGGATTCATTCGACGTCAACCTCGATGCTTACAAGTTTGGAAGCATGGACACGACAGCGCCGTATTTTGCCAGCGTGATCCCGTCGCAGGAAGATCTTGCCGTGAATTCGCTGCCGGATGTCACGACCAATATTTCCATCCCGCTCCGTGTACGCACGGGTGCAAGCGGAACGTATACGATCGCACGCGACAGCATGACCAATGTGCCGAACAGCATGTGCGTGACGCTCGAGGATCTTTACAACGGGACCGTCACACCTTTCCCGGCGGGCGCCACGTATTCTTTCTTCCTTTCCGACACGACGCGCGCCCCGCGGTTCCTTCTTCATTTCGGACCCTCGCTCGAAACAGGAAGCATTGCCTCGCTGTGCATGAGCAGCAACGACGGAAAAGCATTTGCGCGGGGAACAGGAAATGGTCCGTGGGATTACACCTGGAAAGACGCATCCGGAAACGTGATCGCGACGCATAACAACATCAGCGGCACTGATACGCTTTTCGGCGCGGGCGCAGGCGTTTACACGGTGGAAGTGAATGGCAACGACGGCTTCTGCACGTTCCGTTCGGACACCGTGCGGGTCGATGCGCCGCAGGCGATTGTTGCTTACGGAAGCATTTATGCGCCTTCGTGCAGCTATACAAACGACGGAAGGCTGTATGTCAATTCCGTTTCCGGCGGAACAGCGCCTTACACGCATTACTGGAACGCCAGCAATACGACGGATTCCCTTGTGAACATCCCGCAGGGAAATTATTACCTGCACGTGACGGATGCGAACGGGTGCGCAGATTCCACGCTGTTCACGCTGCTTCCTCTTTCACAGCTGAACGCGGCATTCGTCGCCATGCCGGATACGATAACGCCGTTGTCACCGGTTTCCTTCAGCAATTACACGAGCGGCGGAACGAATTACTCCTGGAATTTCGGTGACGGTTCGCCCGCCGATGCAACGCCTGATCCGTATTATTCCTACGGCGCGCCGGGATCGTACACGGTTGTGCTTGTTGCGGAGGACAGCCTTTGTTCCGACACGGCGATGTCATTGGTGTATGTCATGGACAATACAGGCATAGCCACGCACGGGCAGAGCAGCGACGTTTCATTCGCCGCGGGAAATTCTTCCATCGGCGTGATCTTTCACCTGCCGGAAACAGAATCCGCGCTGATCGATGTGTACGACGCTTCCGGGAAGCTTATCGCGGAAGTGAAGCAGGACCAGTTCGACGGAAGAGTCGACATTCCGGTTCCCGGGATAGCCACGGGAATGTATTCGGTGATCGTAACGTTGCCGGGAAGAACCGTGGCGGGAAAAGTGATCTTCAGGAAGTGAGGAATCCTTTGCGATTCATGTGCAACCTTTCCCAATTCGTACCTTCGCGCAAACCTGTAATCTGTTTCACATGATATCCCGCCAGCAGCTTATCGATTCGCTTGTCAAAGAATGCAACGTGAGCAAGCATCTCTTTTCCAGAATTCCCACGGACGCGTATGATTTCCGTCCGACGGAAAAGCAGCGTTCCACGCTCGAATTGCTGCGCTACCTCGCATATTGCGGAAGCGCGCCCATACACGTCATGCTGAACGGGAGCGACTGGAAAACGCAGTGGAAACCATATACGGAATCGGTGGCCCGGATGCGCCCGGAAGAATTTCCTGCAGCAATGGACCGGCAGGCGGAAGAGATGACGCGCATGATCAATTCCATTCCTGATGAAGATTTTACCACGAAAGAAGTGAAGCATCCGACGGGTGAAGTCATGACCCTCGGCCTCGGGCTTGTGCGCATGCCGCTCAGCTGGCTCACTGCATATCGTCAGCAGCTTTTTCTTTACGCCAAGCAGTCCGGCGCACACGAGCTGGGCACATCCAACAACTGGCACGGTCGCGACCGGCAGGTGTAAGGTCCGGAATTCTTTTTTGCCGGTGCATTTGAATCGCCTTTTTTGCGAAGGGAGCTGTTATTGTCTTGGCGAATGTTTTTTAAAGAAGAAGCTGCTGCATTCGTATCTTTGCCGCTTCATTTCCGGGAATCATGATCACAGTATCCAATCTTACGCTGCAATACGGCAAGCGTGTCCTTTTTGATGAAGTCGAACTGAAATTCACGCCGGGCAACTGTTACGGCATTATCGGTGCGAACGGTGCGGGAAAATCCACGTTCCTGAAGATCCTTTCGGGCGAGATCGATCCCACGAAAGGCTCCGTCAGCATTACGCCGGGATTGCGGATGTCGGTGCTGAAGCAGAACCACTTCGAGTTCGATGAATTTCCCGTGCTGCAGACCGTGATCATGGGAAATACGAAGCTGTACAAAGTGATGCAGGAAAAAGACGCGATCTACGCGAAAACGGATTTTTCCGAAAAGGACGGCATGCGCGCTTCGGAGCTGGAAGCGGAATTCGCCGAGATGAACGGGTGGAATGCGGAAAGCGATGCCGCCGACCTGCTCAGCAAGCTCGGCATCCGCGAGGAACTGCACGGCCGTCTCATGAATGAGCTCAGCGGAAAGGAAAAAGTGCGCGTCCTGCTTGCACAGGCGCTGTTCGGGAACCCGGATATTCTCCTGCTCGACGAGCCGACGAACGACCTCGACGTGGAAACCATTTCCTGGCTCGAGGATTTCCTCGCCGATTATCCCAACATCGTCATCGTCGTTTCGCACGACCGTCACTTCCTCGATGCAGTGTGCACGCATGTATGCGAC
>DASTSF010000519.1:0-3918 GCA_035760825.1 Bacteroidia bacterium | reverse complement strand
GGGAAAATGGCTAAATATGCCTGGTGAACATATTGAAAACTTAATGCAGGAATTTCAATGCCCTGATCCTGGCCTATCCAAAATGGCAGGCAGTATAAAATTTCGCTGCGCAACAAACACTTTTACATTGACCTGGTATTTTATCACCGCATCCTGAAATGTTTTGTGCTGATCGACCTGAAAACAAAACCGGTCAGGCATAACGACATCGGGCAAATGAACCTTTACCTGAATTACTTTAAGACGGAGGAAAGCGTGGAGGCGACAATGAACCGATCGGCATCATTCTGTCTGCAGACAAAAACGAAGTGTTGGCAGAGTATGCAACAGGCGGGATTTCAAATAAAATATTCGTTTCAAAATATCAGTTGTATTTACCGGACAGAAAGCTATTACAGAAACAGGTAAAATCAATTATGGAATAAGGAATAGACCAGCACATCCTGATAACTACCGGGATAAGCACATTTACAATTCACACCAACCGGCACACGAACCAAAAATTGCAAAGAGCTTCCCGGTTTACAGCCCGGAAAAAATTATTTTTTACTTTCCTTCTCTCCCGAAGCTTTAAAAACATGAACGCACAACGCAACAATGACCCAAAGACTTTACACCGACATTGGTTGCAACAAGCGGACGACAGAAACGGTTGCCTGCGGAGCATCCTGCTATTTCTTCAGTTTTTCTTCCGTCAAACGGAAATTCAGCCATTCGCGAAGAATTTCAGGATTGTATTTTTCATAAAACTTTATCGCCGGTTCATTCCAGTCGAGCACCTGCCACGACATGCGTTTCGCGTTCATTTTTTTCGCAGCGCGGATCACTTCTTCGAACAGCATTTTCCCGATGCCCCGCCGCCGTTCGCTTTGCGTGACGACGATGTCTTCGAGGAAAAGGCAGCTTCCTTTCCACGTGGAATAGCTGATATAGTAAAGCGCGATGCCGGTCACTTTTTTGTTTTCTTCCGCAACGAAGCAGTGAAAGCGCGGGCATTCTCCGAACCCATCGCGAACGAGGTCTTCGGCAGTGACGGTAACTTCTTCCGGCGCGCGTTCGTATTCGGCCAGTTCTTTGATAAGCGCAAGAACGGCCGGCATGTCTGCTGCGACGGCCGGCCGTATGTTTATTTCTGACTGCATGTGCAAAGATAGCGCAGTTACTCGCGGATGAACTTCATCGTGCCTGTGCTGCCTCCGTCTGTGATGCGAATGAAATAGATGCCGGGCGAAAACTGCTGCACACCGATATATGTTTTCCCGGCAGCGCCGACGGTCCCTTTTTCAACGATCCTCCCGCTGATGTCGAAAATCGCATACGAAGCGTTCGTATTCCGCGGCGTGTATGCGAGCGTGACCACGGATGCGGAAGGATCCGGGTAAAGCGAGAACTGCAGCGCCGGGTTCGCATTTTCATTCAGCGATGCGTTCCAGTCGACGCACGAAGGCGCGTTCGAATTCGCGTACCAGTTGCGTATGCGGTTCACGTCGCGCCACGCCTGGTAGAAATACTGCGTGTCATTCGGTGAAAGTGTTGTGTCGCGACTGAAAACGTCGGCGTAATCCATATTCACCGAAGTGCCCGCAGCAAGATCGAACGGCCCGATGCCGATGAGCATCCGACGGTCGCCGGGCACATCGTTGTCTTTTATTTCGCTCCACGCGGTCGACGACGTATCGAACGGCCAGCCGGGGAACATGAAAGCGGTGGGCGTCGTTCCGCCATAGCCTGTTCCGCCGTACGTCACCTGCGTGCTGTCGAGCCACCGGCCGGAAGTGTAGTTGTAATAATCCGGGGCGAAGGCCGGGTTCCCGGTAGCGGTGAAATCATTTTCATAATAACGGAACTGGCTCATCAGGTTTTTCTCCCCGCCCTCATCGGTTGTTCCGTCATTGTCGTTGTCGATGCCGTCACCGGCAGCCGCGATTGGTCCGTCGAGAACTGCAATGCTCGAGATGGGCGGATGCGCGCCGTAGGTTCCCTGCACGGGGGCGGCGCTCCAGCCGTCAATGGTATCGTTGTAGCAGTAGCTGAAATTTCCGGGCGGAAAACAACCCACGTGGTCATCGTCGTAAGCGCCGAGATCGCAATCCTGGAAAATGCCGAGATAAACGTTGTGATAGCCGGAACCGCTGCGGTTGAAAATTTTGTAGTTATAGAACGTGGTGTAATTGATCACTTTTTCCGAATCCGCGACATTGGGGCAGAAATAAGAATACGCCGAAAAATGCACTTCCACTTTCAGCGGCTGTCCGCCGGTATTGGTGTGGACGGAGAGATTGTCATTGAAGATGCAATACAGCATCTCGTCACCTTTGATGTCGGGATAATCGCCGCCGGAGAGCGGATCGTAAATGCCGTTGTGATTGACGTCGACAAAAGGCGCCATGTCGCGCGTGTAATTCCCGTTCCCCTGCGCGGGCCAGGTGAGAATGTCGTGCGGGGGAACCCACGTTCCGTTCTGCACGGCGCCGGTGCTCCAGTAATACTGGAAATCGAGGATCATCGTCTTGTCGATCTTCCACATATAATCGTATTGTATTGCCGTCGCTGTATCTGTTGTTCCGCTGATCGTATCGAGCGGCCCGGGGAAAAAATCCATCCCGCTCTGGCGGTACGTCATCGCTGCTTCGTGCAATCCGCCGCCATTGTCGAGTCCGCCCATCCATAAGGCAGAGGCGAAGATCGTTCCGGCGCCGCCGCCTTTCGGTACTTCGTATTCATTGGTGTACTGCCCGTCCCAGTGCATGTCGCCGCGGTTGAGAACGGATGCTTTCACGTTGTTGATGTCGAGAAAGCGCGAATTAACCGGCGTTGTTCCGCCGGCCAGCTGGTGATAATTGCGGCAATCGAAACGGTACAGCGGCGAAGAACCAGGGTGGTTCGTCATCCAGATGCAGGAATCAGCTGCATTATATGTAAGGAGCATCAGGTTGGACAGGGAAACGGGTGCGGGGAATGAGTAGGCCGTGGGGAAATTCCCTTTGAACTCGATCATCAGGCCTGCGCCTGACGTGGAAGCGCCGGTGAAAAGAACACCGCCTGCGGGACCTTTGCACAGGTTCCTCGAATTGGTCGGGTAACAGCTGGACGAGCTCGGGTAAATTTCCCCCGCCGCAGTGAACGTGTTGCCCCAGAATGCGCCTGCACCCGCGCTTGTCGATATCCAGGTTCCGTTGGCGTTGTCGCAGTAAACGGATTTGATGATGTCGGACGGAAATCCCGAGTTCTGTGAATTGTAATTCGTCCACGCGCTTCCGTTCTGCACGGAAAGTCCGCGCTGCGTTCCGGCCATTACGTTCCCGGAATTATCCGGCGCAAGCGCAAACACGGTGTCGGAAGCGAGACCGGAATTCGCCACGGTGAAATGCGTCCAGCCTGTGCCGTCGAATTTGTATAAACCGCTCATCGTGCCGAACCACATTTCCGCGGGAGAATTTCCCTGTGCGATGCACGTGACAAGTGTGTTGCCGACATCCGCGGAATGATCCGACCACGTGACGCCATCGTACAGGTAGAGGTAACCGCTTGTGGGGGTCGCCGCATTTCCCACCCACACATCGTGGCCGTCCCGGATGCCGATCGCGGAAATGTTGTTGCTCTGCATCGGGGTGTTCGTGGTGCTGAAATAGCTCCAGTTCGTCCCGTCGAATTTTTTTATCCCGTTGCCGGAGGTGCCCACCCAAATATTTCCTGCCGTGTCGGACGCGATGCAGGTATGGCTCGATGTTCCTGCAGGAAAGGCGAAGCTCGTCAGTCCGGTTTGTCCCCGCAGTGCTGCTGTTCCCATAATGGAAAGCAGGAAGAAGAATTTCTTCATGGTGAATAAGATTTAAGCGGGGATGGGATTGAGAGGCTAAAGTACAAAATGGACCTTCAAAAACAAGAGCGTCGCAGTTTTTCCAAGATCCGCAAGCC
>DASTSF010000518.1:0-4485 GCA_035760825.1 Bacteroidia bacterium | reverse complement strand
AGGACATCGGTATGTCCATCGTCGATGTAACCAATCCTTCCTCCCCGGTGGAGGTCGTGCAGATCCCGAACGTGAACAATCTCTGGAAAGAGATCAAAGTGTTCAAGCATTATGCGTACGTTACCACGGAAGGCGGCGGCGGACTCCAGATCGTCGACCTGCGCAATCTTCCCGGCACGAATCTCCCGTATCACAATTACACGGGCGATGGTGCGATCAACGGGCAGCTGAACACGATCCATTCGCTGCACGTAGACACGGCGGCACAGAAGGTTTACCTCTACGGATCCAATCTATTCAACGGTGCCGCCGTCGCTCTCGATCTTTCCGTTGATCCGTACAACCCGACCTATCTCGGGCATTACGGAAACGTTTATGTTCACGATGGCTACGTGGATAACGACACGATCTTCGCTGCACACATTTACAACGGTTATTTTACCGAAGCCAACGTAAGCAACCTCGCAAGCCCCAACGTGCTCGCCACGCAAACCACCACGACTTCGTTCACGCACAACACATGGCTGAGCGATGATCACCGGTATTGCTTCACCACGGACGAGAACACGAATTCTTATCTCACGTGTTATGACGTTTCCGATCCGGGCAACATCCAGGAAACAGACAAGATCCAGTCGCAGAACCCGAATTCTGGTTCCATCGTTCACAACACGCACATCCTGCACAACTGGGCCGTCACTTCATGGTACCGCGACGGTTTCGTCATCACCGACATTACACGTCCGAACAACCTGGTCAACGTCGGCTGGTACGACACGTACACTTCCGGTTCCGGCAACGGTTTCAACGGCGCGTGGGGCGTTTATCCTTTCCTTCCTTCGGGAACGATCGTTGTTTCGAATATCGAAGACGGTCTCTGGGTGTTCACGCCGAATTATGTCCGCGCCTGCTACCTCGAAGGAACCATCCGCGATTCGATCTGCAATACGCCGCTTTCGGGTGTAACGGTTACGATCGGAACGGTGAACGTCAGCGACGTAACGAATGCGGGCGGCGTTTTTGCAACGGGAACAGCTGTTCCGGGAACTTACAACGTCACGTTCTCGAAGCCCGGCTACCAGAATTACGTGATCAACAACGTCACGTTCTCGCCCGGCGTTGTCGATACGTTCAACATCAAAATGTTTTCGTCCACCGCCGTTGCGCTCAACGGAAACCTTTCCAATTCTTCCACTTCTTCCGCGATAGCCGGTGCACAGGTCATACTGACGAGCCCGAACAACACGTACAATTATGTGACCGATGTGAACGGCGATTACAGCAGCTGCAATGTTGTCGCGGACGGATATGATTACGGGATCGGCGCGTGGGGTTACTGGGGAATGTGCGGAACCGACAGCATTTACAACGGGCACAGCACGCAATCCTTCCAGCTTGCTCCCGGTTACCAGGACGACTTCACGTTCGATCTCGGCTGGACGGTGACCAATTCTTCCGGTCTTACGACGGGCGCATGGGTGAGGGGAGAACCGCAGGGAACCACCTATAACAACCCGGGCGATGCAAATCCCGAATACGACGTGAACAACGATTGCTTCGATAAATGTTATGTCACCGGCAACACGGGCACGAGCTCGTCCGATGACGATGTCGACAATGGTTCCACCACGCTGAAATCACCTCCGTTCGATGTTACGTCTTATACGGAACCGTGGATCCATTATTCCCGCTGGTTCTTCAATGCCGGAGGATCCGGCAACCCGAACGATTCGCTGATCATACGTCTTACCAATGGAACAACGACGGTAACGGTTGAAACGGTGACGGCATCCACGCCGGGAATGTCCTCCTGGGTGAACAAAGCGTTCCGCATTTCCGATTACATGACTCCTTCCGCGAACATGCGCCTGCTCGTATATACGGCGGATGTAAACCCTGGGCACCTCGTGGAAGCCGGGTTCGATAATTTCTACATCCTCGATTCGGTGACGAGCGGAATTCACACACCGCCCGCTGCTGTTTCCGGCGTTAACGTTTACCCGAACCCGTTCACGGGCGCCACGCAGGTCAGCTACACGCTGAAGAACGCGCCTTCTGCCAACAGCTTCATGACGGTAACGGATGTAACGGGCCGCGTTGTGTTTACACAACAGCTCGTTGACCAGAACGGCACGATCCAGCTCGGCAGCGATCTCGCCGACGGAATTTATTTCGTGCGCGTTACGGACGGAGCGGAAGCTTCCGAAGCGGTACGTCTCGTGAAAACGCACTGACGCTTTCCGGATATGAAATGAGAGGCCGGCTTGTCCGGCCTTTTTTTATGGCTTTTTTTCAAGCGTGAAGCTGCCTGACATCTCCTACTTTTGCTGCATGAAAAAGATCGGCCTGACCGGCGGTATCGGGAGCGGGAAAACTTATGTGGCGGAGCTCTTCGCTTCGCTGGGCGTTCCCGTTTTTTATGCCGATGCCGCAGGAAAGCAGCTGCAGGAATCGGATGAAGCGGTACGCCGGCAGATCAAAGATATTTTCGGGGAAGATATCTATTCGAAAGATGGAAAGCCTGACCGGAAAAAAATCGCGTCGATTGTTTTTTCAGATAAGGAAAAGCTGGTCCGGCTCAATGCGGTTATTCATCCTGCCGTGGCGAACGCATTCCGGGAATTCTGTGCTGAAAACAGCCGTGCCGCTTACGTGATCAAGGAGGCGGCCATCCTTTTTGAAGCGGGAGCGGATGCCGGGCTGGATGCCGTCATTACCGTGACAGCCCCGCTTTCGCTGCGGACGGAACGTATTCTCCGGCGCGATCACATCACGAAAGAGCAGGCGGAAGCGCGCATGAAAAATCAATGGAGCGAAGAAGAAAAGATCCGGCGGGCGCAGTTTGTCATTCACAATGACGGCCGGCTGCTGCTCCCGCAGGTGGTTGCCATTCACGAAAAGCTCAGCTCCTGATCACCACTTTCCGAAGAAATTCGAAATATCGAAATAGAGCTTCTTCTTTTTCCTGCCTTTCTTGACAACGAAAACATCGTACGGTTTTTTGTCCTGGAAGACCAGCGACTGCACCTGCACGTGCCAGCC
The DNA here is from genome assembly GCA_035760825.1 of Bacteroidia bacterium. Classification (GTDB taxonomy): domain Bacteria; phylum Bacteroidota; class Bacteroidia; order Palsa-965; family Palsa-965. The sequence goes on along the minus strand of DASTSF010000518.1, from coordinate 1,443 downwards.
CGGGTAATGAATGCCCATCCAGACATATTCCGTTGCAATTCCTTTCGTTTCCGTCGTGTCGAGCACAACGACCGCGGTCTGGAAGGAAAGCCCGTCCTGGTCGCCGGTATTCGCATGCTGCGTGGTGTTTGTCTCGCCTGTTGCCGCCGATTGCGTCCGGCACGCAACAAACAGAACTGTTGCCAGCAGAATAATAAGCGGGGTTACTTTTTTCATATCGGGTTGAATTAAAATTTTCCGAAAAAATTCGAGATGTCAAAATAAACATCTTTTTTTTCTCCGTCAGCCGTCGTGATGCTGAGCACGTCGTACGGTTTCCCGTCGTGCGTAACCAGCGATTGCCGGTTCACCGTATAGCCGGGATAATGCGTTTTCAGCCAGTCGTATTCCGCATCAACGCCTTTCCCTTCCGTTTTTTCATAGATCACGACCGCATTATCGAAAGAGCTTCCATCCTGGTCGCCGCTTCCCTTTGCCTGCACATCGTCCTTTGACGCTGCCGTATGCTGAACGTGATGACAGGAAGCTCCGAAAATGAGAAGGAAAAACAGGGGCAGTAATTTTTTCATCGCACTTGTGGGGAAATGATGGTTTTGAAAGTTTCGTTCTCCGTATCGCCCTGCAGGTTCCAGAAATAAATCCCGGGAACAAGACCGGGGAGGTGAATGGAAAATTCATTCCGTCCCGGACCGGGTATGCCGAGGTCCTGCTGAAGGATAAGTTTCCCCGTTGCATCCATTAGCGAAACGGAGTAATGCTGCTTTCCATCTCCGGTGATCGCGATTATTTCATCCGTTCCGCCGGAAGAAATAAACAACCGGGAAGGCGAAGAGCTCGCGCTGAACGTTCCTGCTGCAGTTGAATAAAAAACCGTCATCTGGATGTGATCGACATACGCTGCAGCCTGGCCGGAGGAAAGGTTCGTCACTTTAATGGAAACGCCCGAAGCCGGATCGTTGAGATCTGCAGGTGTCCAGAAACCCGGTGCGGTTCCCCAGAGCGGATCGCTGTGCCCGTATGTTGTGGAAGCGCCGGTCGCAGGCCAAAAGGCGGAAGAATAAAGATTGTTTCCCACGAGCGTCCCGGATTTGTCGAGCTGGATCACCGAATCTTTTATCGCGCCGGCAATGGAAGCGTAACGCAGCACATCGACAAGAATGGAATCGATCGACGCGTTCAGCGGGATGGAAAATCCGAATGAATTCGCGTAGAGAAAGCGGGAGCAGTAACAGGAGCTCTGGAAGCAGGACCCGTTTTGCATTAACGTGGTGGAAGCGGATAGCCCGTCGGGCAACGATACATTTCCTTCATTGTTCCAGGTCGTGCCGGTACAGGCGAGACATGCGGAAGACGGGCTCGTCAGTGCCGTATCCGGCGAAAGGGTAACGCTCTGCGCGGAAATAAAAACCGGCAGGAGGAACAGGCCGGAGGCAATTATCCTTT
>DASTSF010000517.1:0-18049 GCA_035760825.1 Bacteroidia bacterium | reverse complement strand
ACAGTCCCGGAAAAAGCGCTGATGAACGGATGGGGAAATATTAATTACATCAACGGAAAATTTTCAGCCGGCCTGCGTTACGAAAGCTACCTGAACGTGATGCAGGGCTATCCTTCCGGCTACAAAGGAACGGGCATTCCTTATCGCTATGCCACGTATAACAACGACGGACTTGAAATCACCGTCGGCAGCGCATACGAACAGTTCGGCAGCGGACTCGTTCTGCGCGCGTACGAAGACCGCGGGCTCGGCTACGACAATGCGCTCGACGGCATGCGCGTGCGCTACAATCCCTACAAAGGCATTTACCTGAAAGGTGTCTGGGGAAAACAACGGAATTTTTTCACCACCGGTCCCGGCATTGTACGCGGTTTCGACGGCGAAATAAACCTCAACGAACTTTTCGATTCCTGCATGGCGAACGTGAAAACGCAATTCATTTTCGGCGGAAGCTTCGTCAGCAAATACCAGCCTGATCTCAATCCCTCGCTTATCCTGCCGCAAAACGTCGGCACATGGGCGGCGCGCGGAAATATCATCACCAGCAGGATCAACCTCTACGGCGAATACGCCTACAAGATCAACGATCCGACGATCGGCAACGGGTACATCTACAAGCCGGGCCAGGCGCTTTTCACCTCTGCGACCTATTCGCAGAAAGGCTTCGGGCTTTACGGCGCGTACATGTACGTCGACAATTTCGGTTATCGCTCCGACCGCGACGCAACGGGAAATTCACTCATGATCAATTATCTCCCTGCGCTGACGAAACAGCATACGTATCTTCTTGCCGCGTTTTACCCGTACGCTTCGCAGCCGAACGGTGAAGTCTGCTGGCAGGGTGAAGCGGATTACAAAATAAGAAAAGGAACAAAGCTGGGCGGAAAATACGGAACGACGATCACGCTGAATTATTCCGTCGCGCACGGGATCGATACCACCCAGCTGAACGACCGGCTCGGAAAAGATTACGGCTACTCGGCAAAATGGAGCGCTGTCGGCGATTCGCTGTTTTACCAGGATGCGAACATCGAGATCTACCGTGAATTTTTTCATCGCACCGCAAGCCTGCTGAAAGTAACGGTGATGTATGCGAACATGATCTACAACAAGAACGTGATCGAAGGTCACGTCAATTATGCCGTCGTACACGCGAATATCGGCGTGGTGGATGTGACCTGGAAAGTAAACAAGCACTTCACGTTCCACACCGATGCAGAGCACATGTCGGTAGGAAAGACCAACGGCGTTGTGCAGGACCAGGGCAACTGGGCCATGCTGCTGGAAGAAGTTTCGATCGGCAATCATTTTTTTATTGCAGGAATGGACGAATGGAATTACGGGAACCCGGTTGCGGACCAGCGTCTTCATTATTACAACGTGCAGGCCGGATTCCTGAAAGGGACCAACCGCATCGCCGTAGGTTACGGAAAACAGCGTGCAGGAATTTTCTGCGTAGGCGGTGTCTGCCGTTTTGTTCCGGCATCGAACGGACTGACGCTGACGATCACGAGCTCATTCTGAAAAACGTTCTTTAACTGATCTGAAAATGAAAAAGCATATTTCTCTTCTCGCTATAATCGCATTCGCTTCCTGGGGATGCGATTATATTGAAGTTCCGCCGTATGTGGGCGGCAGCTCCGTTACACCGGTCAGCGACACGGTACGACGCATTCTCATTGAAGATGTTACCGGGCACACTTGCGTCAACTGTCCGTCAGCCGCGAAAGTGATCGACAGCCTCGAGCATCTTTATCCCGGGCAGATCGTTCCCGTAGCGGTGCATTTCGGATTTTTTGCGCAACCTACACAACCGGCAGGAACATGGCCGGCAGGTGCATTCAGCGAGGATTTCCGCGTTACGGCTGAAGACGCCGATTACGACGCAATTTTCGGCTGCTCTTCCTGGTCGCTTCCCAACGGGCTGGTCAATCGCACCGGTTATCCTTCCAATATTCCCTCACCTGCGCCCACGTGGTCTTCAACCGGCGCCGCTATTCTTTCCACCCCGATGAGCGCGTACCTCAAGATCACGCCGACCTACACGGCTTCTTCACACACACTGAATGTGCAGGTAAGCGGGGAAATGATGAGAGATACGACCGGAACCTACCTCCTCGCGCTTTACCTTGTGGAAGACAGCCTCACCGGCTACCAGCTCGACAATTCCGTTTCGCTCGGCTACGATTCCAACTATGTTTTCAATCACGTTTTCCGTGGCTGCATCAACACACCCGGTTCGATCATCGGCGATACCGTGCTGAGCGGAACCATTCCCGCCCATACCGGGATCAGCTACAGCAGCCCGTCTTTCACGATCAATGCCGCGTATAACGCCGCGCATTGCCGGGTGGTCGGTTTCATTTATAAGTCGGACGACTACGGCGTACTGCAGGCGGCGGAGGCGGACGTGGAGTAACAGCTGCTTTTACCGTAATACAACGCGCTGCGGCGCGTTTTTTTATTGCCTAATTTTACCTCATGCGAAAAAAAGGTTTTGCATTTTTTCTCTTCGCGTCCCTTCTTTTTCTTTCACGTGCGCACAGCCAGCAAACGTTCCGCGCAGGAATACAGGCCGGCATAAACGGCTCGCAGGTGCACGGCGATTCTTATTCCGGTTTCAACAAAGCCGGCGTCGTGGGTGGAATTTTCGTCTGCACGGATCCCACAAAACGTTTTTATGCGCAGATGGAAATGCAGTATTCTTCCAAAGGCAGCCGGAAAAATCCCAACCCGGACAAAGGCGATTATACTTCCTTCAGGCTCGCGATGAATTATGCGGAAGTTCCTTTCCTGCTGCGCATGAATTCGCGCAATGTTTATTTCGAGATCGGCCAGACCTTCGGTTTCCTGGTCAACGTCCGTGAATGGGACAGCAACGGCGAAATACATCCGGCCGGTTTCCGCAAATGGGAAACGGCATTCATTTTCGGCGCAGGAATAAACCTGAACCCGCATTTTTCAGTCGATCTCCGCTACACGAACTCCGTCGCGCCCGTGCTGAAATTCCAGGTCCCGCTCTATTACCCGAACTTTTTCATGAACCTGTTCAACAAAGGAATGTACCACAATGTGCTCGGGCTGACGCTCGCGTACCGTTTCGGCGACAGCGGTACTTCGCAGTAAAAAATGAAAAAACAGAAAATCGTCATTGCCGTCACCGGCGCCAGCGGATCCATTTATGCGAAAGTCCTGCTCGACCGGCTCGTTTCACTGAAAGAGCAGGTGGAAGAAATTTCGCTGCTCATCAGCGACAACGCGAAAGAAGTGTGGAAGACGGAACTGGGAAACACGTCGTATGAAAAATATCCTTTCCGCACGTTCGGCAAAAATGATTTCAGCGCACCATTCGCTTCAGGCAGCTCTTCCTACCGCACGATGATCGTCTGCCCGTGCAGCATGGGAACGCTCGCGCGCATCGCAACGGGAATTTCCAACGACCTCGTTACGCGCGCCGCCGATGTTATGCTCAAGGAAAGAGGAAAGCTCATCCTCGTTCCGCGCGAAACGCCACTCAGCCTCATCCACATCAACAACCTGAAAACAGTGACCGAAGCGGGCGCCATCGTTTATCCTGCAAGCCCGTCGTTCTACAGTAAACCCGCGTCCTTTGAAGAACTTGCCGCCACCGTCACGGACCGCATTCTCGACCAGGCCGGCCTCGAAGTAAAGACGTTTCGCTGGAATGAAAACGCGTAAAGAACGGGCTGAAACATCCCGGGAAACCATGCCGGCCCGGCGGTGAATTACTAAGTTTACTGAATCACAACCAATTAGGGTTTCGGGCCATTTTTCTTTAGGAAAATTAACATCGCTTTTATAAATTGGTTATTCCTCTTTGCGTTACTTGTTAAACAATTCAGAAAGGAGTAGGGTTATGTTAGAATTCTCCCAGCATATTCTTAAAAGCGTAAGTTTTGACAAGTCGCTTTTCCGGAAAGAGCTTTCCAAAATGCTGAAGTGGGTCAAACCCGATGAAGCGCTGCTGCTCAAGGCATGGTGCATCGCCACTTTCGGCCACATGTACGGAGACGTCATCCGCGACGTTTACCGCAGCGTCACGAAGACTTAAGGAACCTGATATTTCTTTTCAGTCCTGCAAATTTCGTCCGCTTCACCGCGGAGCGACGGAATATTTCATCGAAGACGTCTTCCGTGAGCTCTTCCCATTCCCTTTTTTTCATTGAAAGAAGCTGCTCGTCCGGCCCGAATTCGGGCGTCGTATGCGGGCGCGAAAAACGGTTCCAGGGACAAACGTCCTGGCAGATGTCGCAGCCGAACATATTGTTTTCGAATTTCCCTTTTTCACTTTCGGGGATCGCGTTCTTCAGCTCGATCGTGAAATAGGAAATGCATTTGCTGCCATCCACCACGTACGGTGAAACGATCGCATCCGTCGGGCATGCATCAATGCATTTCGTGCACGTTCCGCAAAAATCCCCGGTGGGAGAATCAGGTTCCAGTTCGATGTCAACGATCAGCTCCGCAATAAAAAAGAACGAGCCCATTTCCCGGGTGATGAGGTTCGAATTTTTCCCCACCCACCCGAGACCACTTTTCTTCGCCCACACTTTGTCCATCACAGGCGCAGAATCCACGAACACCCTTCCGCTTATTTCCTTCCCGATCTTTTCCTGCAGCGCGTTCAGCAATTCCTTCAGCTTTCGCCTGATCACGAAGTGATAATCTTCGCCCAGCGCGTACATGGAAATTTTCGGCGCAGCCGGGTCCTCCTGCTTTTTCTCCGTGTAATAATTCAGCAAAAGCGAGATCACGCTTTTCGCACCGGGCACGAGCTTCGACGGATCGAGGCGCAGTTCGAAATGATTTTCCATCCAGCTCATTTCTCCCTGCATTCCTTCTCTCAGCCACTTTTCAAGACGCGGAGCTTCCTCTTCGAGAAATTCCGCTTTCGAAATTCCGCAATAATCGAAACCGGCACGCCGGGCTTCTTCCTTTACAATCGCTGCATATTTTTTCCTGTCCATTCCCGATGAAAAAGATCGTCACTGCTCCGCTTCGTATATTCGTGTGATCAGCAATCCGTTTGAAAATCAAAACTACGATAATGAAAAGAACCGCGATCGTCCTGCTGCTGCTTTTCACAGCCGGGATTCTTCCTGCACAGAAAGATTCCACCGGCCTGCGAAAGGCGCTGACGCTTTACCCGCTGCAAAAACAGATCGGCTACCGGAGCAACTTTACCCGCAAATGGTTTTTCGATTTCAAAGGCGGTGTCACGTACAGCACGCTTCCTTTTTTCAATCTCGAATTCAACGCAGCCCGCCGCATGGTGATCACGGGAAAAACCGCCGTGTACTGCGGTATCGGGCTTACGCTCGACAGCTATGTTCCGGGCGTACAGGTCCCGTTCGGTATTGAAACGCACCCGTTCAGCGATATCGCACAGCTGGGATTCATTGCCGAAGTTTCCCCGAAAATGACATTCGGCCCGACAAATTTTCTCAACGTGGCCATGCCCGGGCATTTTGGCGTGGCGTGGTATTTCCGAAACGCATCTTCAAAAAACTGACGCATGAAAAAGCTGCTCTGGATAGCTTGCATCGTTCCGCTGCTCTTTTCCTGCCGGAAGGATAATTCCCCGGAAACGCGCTGCTTCTACATGGGCATGACGCCGTGGCCGCCGGATTTCAACGCCGCAGGAAAACAGCTTTCCTATGATTTCATCCGCGACAACTGCGACATGATCTCGCATCACTTCGACGACGGCGTTCCGTGGGAGGAATTTCTCAATGGCGATACGCTTCCAAAAGTGCTGACCGACGATGTTGACTACCGTCTTTCCAAAACGCCTGCAGGAAAAAAAATCCTGCTCAGCGTTGCACCGCTCGATATTTCGCGAAAAGCAAAAGCGCATTACCGTTCCGATATCCACAACGATCCGCGTGAAAACGAATGGCAGGCCAAACGTTTCAGCGATACGACCGTCATCACCGCCTATTCGAATTATCTTTCCTGGCTCATCGCGAAATTCCACCCGGATTTCGTCAACTACGGCGTGGAAAGCAACAACGGGAAATGGGGCGATGCGGATTTTTCCGATTACAAAATCTTCCTCGACTCGGTGTACCACCGCATGAAACGTACGTATCCAGCGCTGCCTTTTTTCCTGAGCTTCATGGTCGTTGACCAGGACGGATTTCTTTCGCGCGCACGCGAGCTCGAACCTTTCACGGATTTCATCACCATTTCCGCCTACCCGTATTCGTATGTCGGTTCGCCGGTGGAAGGATCTTCCAGTCCTTCGCTCATTCCGCCCGGTCTCTTTCCTTCTTATGCCGACATCAATCCGTCAAAACCTTTCGCCGTTGCAGAAACCGGCTACATCGCGGAAGATCTTGTTCTGCCCGGCGTGAACAAAACAGGAACACCTCAATGGCAGGAGGATTACGTGAATTACATTTTCAAATTCTGCACCGACCGTCACGCGCAGTTCCTCATCTGGTTTTGTCCCATCGATTACGATGCGGCCGATAATACATTTGCAGCCATCGGCGCCGACCAGCCGCTGAATCATCTCTGGCAGGACACCGGGCTCGAAGATGAATGGCTGACGCCGCGCCCGGCGTACCAGGTGTGGAAGGAGTGGGTGAAAAAAAATGTTGTTCAATAAAAATATAAACGCCGCAAAACCGGGAGCCCCGGGCTTCGTACTTGCCGGTTCACGGTCTAATACATTACTTTAGCTGTCCATTCTCCGCATCATGAACCGGATTCTCGTCTGCACGGATTTTTCCCCCGGGAGCACCAACGCGATGCTTTATGCCGCGAAGCTTGCCGCCGCGACGAGTACGACGTTAGTACTGGTGCATGTTCTTCACGAAACAGGCGGGAAGCCTGCCGGGCGCGAAAAAGAAACGGCGGTCAACGCAAAGCTTCTGCTTACTGCGGAGGAACTGGAGAAGCGCTTCAAAGTGAATGTGAATACGGAAAAAAGAACCGGTCTCCCCGTCGATGAAATTATTTCCGCAGCGAGAAAACATCGCGCATCGCTCATCGTCACAGGAGCAAAAGAAACGGCGGCGGGCAGCGGGCTGGTTGGCGGACTGGTATACGATCTCATGCACGCTTCTTTGTTTCCCGTGCTCGCAGTTCCGGTCGGCTGCGCGTTCGCGTCTTACCGGGAAGTCGTGTTCGCTGTTGATCCGAAAAACCGCGACAAGTATGATGATCAGTTATTGCGTGAGCTAACGGAAACTTTTCATTCCCGTCTTACCATCGCCGTTGTCACCGAACCCGGAACGCGGGAAAAAATGATGAAGGATGCCGCGGCCCTTGTCCTCGAATACAATTACGCCGGGCTGATGCACCGCCTGCACGTCGGGGAAAGCACGAACCTTGAAAAGGGCATGCAGGCAATCGTAAAGCAGAACGAAGCTGATCTTCTCGTGATCATTCCCCAGCGCAATCATTACATCGACCGCCTCATGCAGGTCACGAAAACACAAAAAGTGCTGCGGAATATCGACATTCCTCTTCTCACACTCCCGCGGTTGACAAGCGCTGTTTAAGCAAGAATCCGTTTTGTTTTCCTGCTCTCCGCAATAGCTTTACGAGGCTAAAGATCCGAATCGAACAGGCTGCCTTTGTCTTTGGCCGGCAACCTGCCGAGATGCTTGTACGCCTGTTCGGTTGCCTGTCTTCCGCGCGGTGTCCGGATAAGATAACCTTCCTGGATAAGAAAAGGTTCGTACACTTCCTCGATCGTTCCGGCTTCTTCGCCCACGGCGGTTGAGATCGTGGTGATCCCGACGGGTCCGCCTTTGAATTTATCGATGATCGCCGAAAGGATGCGGATATCCATTTCGTCGAGCCCGTTCTTGTCAACGTTCAGCGCCTGCAGGGCGTAATGCGCAATTTCAAGATCAATGGATCCGTTTCCTTTGATCTGCGCGAAATCACGCACCCGCCGGAGCAGGGCGTTGGCAATACGCGGCGTTCCGCGACTGCGTCGTGCAATTTCAAATGAAGCTTCATCCGAAACGGGAACGTTCAGAATTCCCGCGGAGCGTTCGACAATTCTTTTCAGCAGTTTCGCATCGTAATAACCGAGCCGCGCATTAATACCGAAACGTGCGCGCAGCGGCGACGTAAGCAATCCCGAACGTGTAGTGGCGCCGACAAGCGTAAACGGGTTGAGCGTGATCTGCACGCTTCTTGCGCTGGGCCCGCTGTCGAGCATGATGTCGATGCGGTAATCTTCCATGGCCGAGTAAAGATATTCCTCCACCACCGGGCTGAGGCGATGGATCTCGTCGATGAACAGCACATCGAATTTTTCCAGGTTGGTAAGCAATCCCGCGAGGTCACCGGGTTTGTCGAGAACCGGCCCTGAAGTGATCTTGATGTTGACGCCCAGTTCCTGTGAGATGATATTCGCCAGCGTGGTTTTTCCCAATCCCGGCGGACCATGCAGCAGCACGTGGTCCAGCGCTTCGCCGCGCTGCTTCGCGGCCTGGACAAATATCCTGAGGTTCTCCACCACGCCTTCCTGCCCGGCAAAATCGGAAAACTCCTGCGGGCGCAGCAGCTTTTCGAATTCCTTTTCAGCCGGCGTCAGGTTTTCGCTGTCTGGATCAATGTTCGGGTTCAGGGACATTATTACAAATGTAGTGCGCGAATGTTCTTATCCGTTATGCGAAGAATGAAAAGTTGCTTCCCCGTATTTCCGTTTCACTGCGCTGGCTGCTACAGCATTTTCGCCAGCCTTGTATTCGGGAATGCGTCCTTGTAAATTTCGCCCCAGTACACGATCACGTAGAACGCATATGTCGGTGAATTGAAGTTTTCAATGATATACGGGTTGTCGCGCAGCATATATCTCCATCCAAGGTCTGCGCCTACGCCCACCCATCGCACTATCTTATACGAAACTGATATTCCGGGTTCGTACACAGCGATCATGCGCTTATCGCGGAAAAGCTCGCTTCTCCCATCGCTGTAGATGTAACGCGAACTTCCGAAACCGATCTGCACCGGCATGATGCTGAACCTCCAGTTCCTGTTCGTGTAATAAACATATTTTGCATACACGCCGGAATACCACAGACGCAGGTCAGCCTCCGTCATCCGCATGCTGCCATCGGCAGAAGTGTAATAGACGTTTTTATAAATATGATCATCGAGGAAATTATGCCCGATGCCGAGCTCGATGCGATCCGAAAAAGCGACGCCTATTTTCAGGCCCCACACATGGGCACGTCTCGAACTTACAAATGAATTCCTGGTATCGAATGAAGCCGAAGGATAAACGCTTCCGTGAAAGATCTGTCTCAGCGTGTCGTCCCATTGTGCATGCGCATTCACGCAGCAGGCAAGGAACAACGCAACCCAAATCAGGAGTCTTCGGTTCAACTTCGTCAGATTGAATCAGCAACTAAAAAAAAGACTCTCGCAGGGGAGAGTCTTTCATTTCTTTTAATGATGGCTTCCGCCATCTTCTTCGCCCGGACCCAGCGGCACCGTTTGCGGTATGAATTCCCGGTCTGTGCCGGGCTTGCTGTAATCATATGGCCAGCGGTGAACTTCGGGAAGTTCGCCCGGCCAGTTGCCATGCGTATGCGCCATAGGCGTTGTCCATTCGAGCGTGTTCGCACCGTACGGGTTTTGAACTGATTTCTCACCGCGGAACATGCTGTAGAAGAAGTTGAACAGGAAGATCAGCTGCGCAAGCGCACCGATGATCGCGAATGTCGTGATCAGCACGTTGATGTCCTGCAGATTGTCGAACATCGGGAAAGCAGTGTTCTGGTAATACCGTCGCGGAACACCCGCAAGGCCGAGGAAGTGCATCGGGAAAAACACGCCGTACGCGCTGATGAACGTCAGCCAGAAATGCATATAGCCGAGGTTCTTGTTCATGTGACGCAGGAATAGTTTCGGGAACCAGTGATACACGCCTGCAAGCATCCCGAGGATTGCGGAAACGCCCATAACGATGTGGAAGTGGGCCACAACGAAATACGTGTCATGCACGTTGATATCGAGCGCAGAATCCGCAAGAATGATACCCGTTACGCCGCCGGTGATGAATGTCGACACGAGCCCGCACGCGAACAGCATGCCCGGGGTGAACTGGATGTTTCCTTTCCACAATGTCGTAATGTAGTTGAACGCCTTCACCGCGGAAGGAATAGCGATCAGCAGCGTGGTAAACACGAACACCGAACCAAGGAATGGATTCATGCCGGTAATGAACATGTGGTGTCCCCATACGATGAAGGACAGGAACCCGATGGCAAGGATCGACGTGATCATCGCACGGTAACCGAAGATCGGCTTGCGGGCATTCACGGAAATAATTTCAGACGTCAGCCCGAGTGCAGGAAGAATAATGATATACACTTCCGGGTGACCGAGGAACCAGAACAGGTGCTCGAAAAGGATCGGGCTGCCGCCGGTCTGATCCAGCGCATGTCCGTTGATGTAAATGTCCGACAGGTAAAAGCTCGTTCCGAAGCTGCGGTCGAAGATGAGCAGGAGCGCGCAGGAGAAAAGAACCGGGAACGAAAGGACACCGAGAATTGCGGTAACGAAGAATGCCCACACCGTAAGCGGGAGGCGCGTCATCTTCATTCCTTTCGTCCGGAAATTGAGAACCGTGATAATGTAGTTCAGGCCACCCAGCAGCGATGAAACGATGAACAGGGACATTGAAACCAGCCAAAGCGTCATTCCAAGACCCGAGCCCGGGATCGCTTCAGGCAGCGCGGATAAAGGCGGGTAAACCGTCCATCCTGCGGATGCAGCACCACCCTCCACGAAAAGGGAGATGGTCATGATAAGGCTTGACAGGAAGAAGAACCAATAGGAAAGCATGTTCAGGAAGCCTGAAGCCATATCGCGTGCACCCACCTGGTAAGGAATCAGCAGGTTGGAAAATGTTCCGCTCAATCCGCCGGTGAGCACCATGAACACCATGATGGTACCGTGGATCGTAACGAGAGCAAGGTATGCGTCCGGCTTGAGAACTCCGCCCGGGCCCCACTTGTCGCCCATGACCGCATTGATGAATGCGAATTTTTCACCCGGCCAGGCCAGCTGAAGACGGAATACGATAGACATGACCATCGCAATGCAGGCCATGATCACCGCCGTAACAAGAAACTGGCGGGAGATGACCTTATGGTCCATGCTGAAGACATACTTGGATATGAACGTTTCATGGTGACCATGATCGTCATGCCCGTGATCGGTGTGTGCGTCATGCTCCAGCGTTTGTGCATGTAGCTCACTATGTGCGTGCATTTCTGCCATTGGTAATTTATTTTTTGTTCGTCCCTGCGTTTATTTCAGAAAATAGTTCGTTACGGAATCTGCGCCACTTTTGAAGGAGGTGTTTTCCCGTCGTAGAATGGAGCGTGCCGTTTCATGAAATCGTTGTATTGATCCTTTGTGCCCACGTAAATGAGAAGCTGCATATTGTAGTGGCCGGCGCCGCATATCTTGTTGCACAGGAGCAGGTAATCAAACTGCACCGGTTCAAACTTTTTCCCTTCTTTTTCGGCCGCTTTCCTGCGAACGTCATTTACACCCTTCATCATGTTGATCACACTGGGTTCCTTTCGCATCTCGTCCGTTGTTTTGATGGGCTTGAAATGGAAATAGGTCTGCATTCCGGGAACACAGTTCATCTGCGCCCTGAAATACGGGAAGAATGCGCTGTGCAGCACATCCCGTGAACGCATGCGGAAATCCGCTTCTTCATTCACGGGAAGAAAAAGAGTATCGGTAACGATCACATCGTCGTAAGCTGCAGCGTCCGTAGAATCAAGTCCAAGATCATTGGATCCTTCTTTGATCAGGCGATAATTTGCTTTTCCAAGTTCGTTATCCGTACCGCTGTAACGCACCGTCCATTTGAACTGCTGTGCATACAGCTCGATCACGCGCGACCCTTTGGGTGCAGGCGCCATGATATTATTCCAGAGGCGGATACCAAGGAAAATGATCACGAAAAGAACGACAGCAGGAACACCCGTCCACAGCATCTCGAGCTTGTTGTTGTGCGGATAATATTCGGCTTTCCCTCCATCGCGTCCATAATATTTGAACGCCATAAAGAAGAGAAGTCCGTTCGTAATAATGAATACGATGCCGATGACAACCATGTTAAAGTTCATCAGCCAGTCATAGTCAGCACCATGCTCTGATCCGGCAACAGGAAGAAGCCTGTCCTTGTATTCGAACAGCTGCCAGAAGCTGAAGAACATCAGCAACAGATAAAAGGTAAGCATCAGCCGGCCATTCATGCGATTGTCGCGCTCTGTAACCTTGTGGGTGTCTGCCCCCCGCAGCTTGCCTGACAATTCCACAACGCGAACCAGCTGCCATACGGCGGCAGCAGCAAGAATCAGGATTAGATAGATCAATAATTGCATAGTGTTGGTCGGTTATTCTGTTGGATACAAATTCGTTTTAATTAAGCATGGTGATGCAGTCCTTCTTCCAGGAATGCGTGGTTCTTCGCAAGGATCGGTGCTTTTGAAAGCGAGCGGAGGATCCACCAGGTGAAGAAAGATCCGAACATCAGGAACATTCCGATTTCGATGCCACCGATCCCCCAGTTGGAACCAACGGTTCCCGGCATGATCATCAGGAATGTATCCGTCCAGTGGAAGAACACAATGAGAAGCGCCACGAAAAGAAGGTATGACTTGTTGCGTTTTGCGTCACGCGACATAAGCACAAGCATCGGGAACGCAAAGTTCACCAGCATCGTGATCCAGAAAAGTCCGCGGAAATTTTCCCAGCGCTGCTGGTAATAAACAACCTCTTCGGGAATGTTCGAATACCAGATAAGCATGAACTGGGAAAACCAGAGGTAGGTCCACAGGAAGCTGATGGCGAACATCCATTTGCCGAGATCGTGCACGTGGCTGGGGTTCACATATTCCATCTGGTCACGGGATTTGAGATGCATTACGATCAGGTTGGAAACGATGATCGCGCCGATCCACCACCCGGCAAAGTTGTACCATCCGAACAGCGTGCTGTACCAATGCGTGTCAACAGACATGACCACATCCCAGCTGAAAACAGAGGAAGTGAAGCCGAAGAACACGAGGAATATCGCAGCGTTGCGGAGGTTGACCGCCCAGTTGTTCCCGGTAGTGCCTTCTTTCAGCAGGTCTTCTGCCAGTGAATTTTTACGGGCCCATCGCTGGTACCAGATCCATCCACCGAAAAACACGAGTATCCTGCCATAAAAGAAGATCGCTCCGAAATACGGCGCTTTGTGCTGCATGATCGGATCGGTAGCATACGCTTCTTTATCCTGCCAGTGATACAGGTGGTGAAGCCCCATAGATCCGCAGATCAGGATGAAGAACAGCAGCCCGAGACCGATAGGAAGGAAAGTGGTAATGGCGCTGAACACACGCATGAAAACCGTGCTCCACGAAGCCTGCGCCGCATACTGCAGGGCATAAAAGAATGTAGCTCCGAGCGCAATTCCGCCGAAGAAATAGCTGTTCACAAGCAGGTTCGCCCAGACACGCTGACCCAGCGATGCCTTCTCTTCATCGATTACCTGGCCGCCCACAGCTTCCGGTGCGTGATGAAAGATCAGCCCGAGAATGAGGAGAAGTAAACCCGCGCCACAGAGGTAGAAGAGGTTCTTCTGCGCCTTCTGTGAGAAGTTGTACGTAAGATTATTGATGTTAATGTGACTCATATCAGCAGAGATATCTTTCGTTATCGTTTATTTTCCGGGAGGAGTTTTTGTTGCACCGCCGTTCTTCGGATTTTTTGCGGCAACCGAATCAGCTGCTGCTGTCAGCTTCTGCTGATCCTTCATCCATTCGCTGTATGGCTTGCCTCCGCGACCCAGACGCTGAACATATTCGATCACCTTCCAGCGTTCTTCAGGCGTAAGCTGGTATGCATGCGAACCCATGTTACCCTTGCCATAAGTAATGACGTGATAAATGTGACCGTCGGTCAATACGCCGTCGGCATATTTCGTTGCGTAGTTCGGGGGCGTCGCGCCATATTTGTTGCTGGTCACAAGCGGTCCCTGCCCGTCGCCTTTCGGTCCGTGGCAGTAGATGCAATTGATCTCGAAAAGTTTTTTTCCTTCTTCTTCGATCGAGTCGCATTTCGGCAGCGGGTTTTTCCAGAAGAGCGAGGCAAGACTGTCACCCTGTATCGTATTGGGATAAGGGAACGGAATGAAACCGCGGGGAACAGTTCCGTCCGGCGGGATCATGTTTCCCATCTGGACCGAATCCTTGAGCCAGGCGTTCTTGCCGTTCGTTTCAACGGAAGGACTTCTGTACATGTCCGGCATGTATTCGAATCCGGGACTGTCCGGGTTTTCCTTGACGCAGGAATTCAGCAACATTGCGCCCATCAAAGCGAATGTTCCGAAAGCAAGGAGTTTTATGTTTTTGTTTTTCATTGTATCGTTACTATCGCTTTCTGATCAGATCACATTTACTTCCGATGCGCCGGTTTCGCGGAACATGCTCACGATGCGTGATTCATCTTCTGAAGTTGTTTCAACCAGGACCAGGAACTTGTTGTCGGTAGTGCGCGGATCGGGGTTCTTCGGTGAAACACCGGGAAGCAGCCAGCTCCTGAGCAGGAAAGTGATCGCCATTCCGTGCGCGGCGCAGAAAACCGTGAGCTCGAACGTTACCGGGATGAAAGCGGGCCACTGCATATAATACCAGAAGCTCGGCTTTCCACCGATGTCCGTCGGCCAGTCGCCGGTCATCATATACCAGGTCATCAGGATCGCAAGCGATGTTCCCGTGATCCCGTAGATGAACGAGCAGATAGCGATCCGCGTCCTTGGAATCCCGAGAACGGAATCAATTCCATGAATAGGAAACGGAGAGAAAACGTCCTTGATGCGCACACGCTCCGAACGCAGCTTTTTCGCTCCCTCGACGAGAAGCTCTTCATCGTCGTAGATTCCGTGTATGGTTTTGGTCGTTACCATAATTCAGTCAGTCGTTTTATCATTAATGATGCGCCTCAGCCATTTTCGCTTTCTCCTCGGCACGCTTCTTTTTGTATGATTCGCCCGAAGATTTGAGGATCGATTTCAATTCACTCAATGCGATCACGGGGAATGTTCTGGCAAACAGCAGGAAGAACGTAAAGAACATTCCGATCGTTCCGATGAAAATGCCCACTTCCACCCACGTCGGGTGATACATGGTCCATGACGACGGAACAAAATCCCTGTGGATGGACGTTACGATAATTACGAAACGCTCGAACCACATACCAATGTTCACAATAATGGAAAGAACGAACGTGGCGATGAGGCTCGTACGGATCTTCTTCACCCAGAAAAGCTGCGGTACGACAACGTTACATGTCATCATTGAAGCATAACTCCACCAGTAAGGACCGGTAGCGCGGTTAAGGAAAGCGTATCCTTCATATTCGACACCCGAATACCAGGAAATAAACAGCTCCGACAGGTAAGCAACGCCGACCATTGATCCGGTCAGGGTAATGATAATGTTCATCATTTCCATGTGCTGCATCGTAATGTAATGTTCGAGGTTCAACACCTTCCGCATGATCAGGAGAAGCGTCGAAACCATCGCAAATCCGGAGAAGATAGCACCTGCGACGAAATAAGGCGGGAAGATCGTGGTATGCCATCCCGGAACAACCGAAGTGGCAAAGTCCATGGATACGATCGAGTGAACAGAGAATACGAGAGGCGTGGAAAGTCCGGCAAGAACGAGAGAAACTTCTTCAAAACGTGACCAGTCGCGGGCACGTCCGCTCCAGCCGAAGCTCAGCATGCGATAGATCTTTTCCTGCATCGGTTTTCCGAGAACTTTGAAGCGATCGCGGATGGCACCGAAATCGGGAATAAGTCCGAGGTACCAGAAAACAAGCGAAACAGAAAAATACGTGGATACCGCGAAAACGTCCCACATCAGCGGGGAGTTGAAGTTCACCCAGAGGGAACCGAACTGGTTCGCATGCGGGAACAGCCAGTAATCCACCCACGGACGACCTGTGTGCATCGTTACGAAAACGGCTGCGCATAATACGGCGAAGATCGTCATGGCTTCCGCAGAGCGGTTGATCGCCATCCTCCATTTCTGACGGAACAGCAGCAGTACGGCGGAGATAAGCGTTCCGGCGTGACCGATACCGATCCACCAGACGAAGTTGGTGATGTCCCAGGCCCAGCCTACCGTTTTGTTTGCGCCCCACTGTCCTATACCCGTTCCGATAGTATAAGCAAGACAGCTAAAGCCCCAGAGAAATGCGGTAACCGCAATTCCGAAGACAAGCTTCCAGTACATGTTCGCTTTGCCTTCAATAGGACGACTGATCTCGGTCGTGATATCGTGATACGACTTATCACCGAGAATCAGCGGGTCCCTAAGCGGAGATTCGTGTTGCATATTGTTATCTTATTGTCTGTTCTCTTTCAATTTATTACACGTGTGCTTTTTCGTCTTCGCGGTTCCACACTTTCGTGAGGTAGAATACGGAAGGACGAACACCGAGCTCTTCGAGCATTTCGAATTTGCGCCCGCTGTTGTACCATTTTGAAACCTCGCTGTTCTCGTCGTTGAGGTCGCCGAAAACAAGTGCGTTCGTGGGACAGCTTTGCGCGCATGCCGTATTGATTTCCCCGTCGATCGGGCGACGGCCGGCCTTTTTCGCATCGAGCTTTCCGGCCTGGATGCGCTGAACGCACATGGAGCATTTTTCCATCACACCACGGGAACGAACGACAACATCCGGGTTCAGCACCATGCGGCTGAGCTCGTCCTGTGCGGGATTGACATCCTTGAACGGATGATATTCCACATAGTTGAACCAGTTGAAGCGACGCACTTTGTACGGGCAGTTGTTCGCACAATAGCGCGTTCCCACACAACGGTTGTACGTCATCATGTTCAGTCCTTCGGAGCTGTGATTGGTCGCAAGCACCGGGCAAACCGTTTCGCACGGAGCATGGTTGCAGTGCTGGCACATAAGCGGCTGGAAAACGACCTTCGGATTATCAAACGTCGGGCTTTCCATCATGCGGTACATTTCTCTCGTGCTGGTATCGCCTTTGGTTTCCGCTTCCTCTTTCACAGTATCTGAACTATAATAGCGATCGATGCGAATCCAGTGCATTTCACGGCTCTTGCGGACCTGGTCTTTTCCGACCACCGGAACGTTGTTTTCCGCGTTACAGCTGACCAGACAAGCGCCACAGCCGATGCATGAGTTAAGGTCGATGGCAAGCGCCCATTTGTGATTCGGACGGTCAAAACTGTTCCACAGGTTGACGTCTTCCGTGTTCACCTCGCCCTTGTATGTATGCATCATCGGCTTCGGATTGCCGGCATGCTCATCTTTTAAGTACGCTGAAAGCACTGTTTCATGGAGCAAATCTTCATTCCGTCCCATGATCGTGGAATGCTGCTGCGTGGTAGCGATCGGGTACTTGTCACCGGTTGCATCACTGATGCTGACATCGTACACATCATAATTCATCGTACCGGAAGCATTCATACCGACGGCGGGATAAATATTGGCACCGACGCTGTCGATCACTTCGTTGAACCCGTTGCGTCCGTAACCGATCGCGATAGCGATCGTTCCTTTCGCAATTCCGGGCTGCGCCCACACGGGAAGCTTTACGCTAACGCCATTTGCCGTAACCGTCACCATATCCAGCTCGTCTTCGAGCTCATCGAAACGAACGGTCAGGTTATCATCACCCACACCGAAGAGATTTTTCGCTTTTACATCGGCCGGGTGCATGGATACATAATTGTCCCACGTGATCTTAGAGATCGGGTCGGGCATTTCCTGCAGCCACGGGTTTTGAGACTGGTTACCATTACCGAGAGCGGTAGACTGGTAGATCACGAGCTCGTATTTTCCTCCTTTGACCGCGTTGATATTGTTCACTGCATCGGAAAGAGCAAGCGTACCGCCGGTGAAGGCAACCGCCATCATGTTCACTGCAGCCGGTACCGGCATTTTCGTTCCGTTGACTGAATCCGCTGCCGGCTTATTCTTATTGCCGTTCCGGGGAACATCC
>DASTSF010000516.1:0-8300 GCA_035760825.1 Bacteroidia bacterium | reverse complement strand
ATGGCCGAGCTTCGAGGTGAAATCGATCTTGTCGTCCATTTTCCGCACGCCGTCCGTTTTTCCCTGCTGCAGGATGCCGTACGCAAGATCGAGCGTGTTGTCCCATGTGGTCGTTGCCTTTTTATAACCGAGATAGCCGCTGAACAGTGCCTGTGCCGAAACGGAATTCACGCCGCCCGCCGCCCAGTCGGTATAGCTCGCCTGCGCAAGATTCAGCGAAGCGAGCCCGCCGTAATGCCAGGTGCGGAGACTGTCGGGAATGGAGTCTTTCGCCGGAACCAGGTTGCGCGAAAAAAGCATCGCGGGAAAAAGAAGAACGAGGAGCAGGATTTTTTTCATGACGGTAGTGTGGTTATTTTTTTTCTTTCAGGAGATCGCGGATCTCCGTGAGCAGCAATTCTTCTTTCGTGGGTTCGGGCGCAGGCGCGGGAGCTTCCGCCTGCTTTTTCTTCATTCGGTTCATCGCCTTTACCACCATGAACATGACGAATGCGACAAGGATGAAGTCGATGATCACCGTAATGAATGCGCCGTACTTGATCGACGCTTCCGCCTTCACGATTTTCCCCGACGCATCGTATGTCGCTTCGCTGAGCACATATTTCATGGCGTTGAAATCGACCCCGGTGGTCAGCTTTCCGACAACCGGCATGATCATTCCGTCGATGAAGGAGGAAACCACTTTTCCGAATGCGCCGCCCATGACAAATGCAACGGCCATGTCGACCAGGTTGCCCTTCATGGCGAACTCTTTGAATTCTTTGATGAAACCCATGGATGTGAAGTTTGTAATGTTAGTGAGGAAGAGTAAACTTATTGAAAGGTGATTGTAGCGTTGCTGTTAAAGAATTACAGTGATCCCGTTCTTCCCCCGTCGACGGGAACATTGATGCCGTTGATATACGCAGCTGCAGGACTTGCCAGGAACGCGACGGCCGCAGCGATCTCCGACGGATCGCCGAAACGCCCGGCAGGGATTTCGCGTATCATTTCTTTTTCCGCTTCTTCTTTCGTGATGCCCGTTTTCTGCACTTTGTTGTCGATGATGCTGTGCAGGCGCTGCGTGGCGGTTGCGCCGGGAAGAATATTGTTCACCGTGATGCCGAACGCGCCCACTTCATTCGCCAGCGTTTTGGCCCAGTTCCCCACAGCCGCGCGCACCGTATTCGACACGCCGAGATTCCTCAGCGGGATTTTCACCGACGTGGAAATGACATTGATGATGCGGCCGAATTTTTCCTGCTTCATCCCGGGCAATACTTCCTGCACGAGAACGTGATTGCAGATAAGGTGACTGGAAAACGCCTGCATGAATTCTTCCGGCTTCGCTTCGGTGATGGGACCGGAAGGAGGTCCGCCGGTATTGTTGACGAGAATGTGGATGATCTTTTCTTTCCGCAGGTAGGCGGCAACTGTTTCGCGCAGCTTTCCCGGATCTGAAAAATCAGCGACGAGGTAATCGTGGTGCCCGCTGCCGGGAAGATCCGCAACCGCGTTTTTCAGCCGCGGTTCGTTGCGCGCGATCAGCGTGACGTTCGCGCCCAGCGCAGCGAGCTCAGTGGCCGCCGCTTTGCCGATGCCCTGCGTGCTTCCGCAGACGAGCGCATGTTTTCCGGTTAGGTCGAGATTCATGGCGCAAAGATAATGAGCGAAGCTTCCGGTGTCAGCTTTTTTTAGCTGTGTGGCTCCACAGTAATTTGCCCGTTTTCCAGTCGAACGCTTCGGCGCTTTCACCTGCGTACTGCGAATAGAGAATGATGCCCGACGGTGAATAAACGAAATCAATGCCGCCGCTGGTCTCCGCGAAGCGTTCCCTGAAATTTTTGAGCGCGTCGCCGCCCGTGTCCCAGAGCTGGTTTCCGGCCGAAGAAATGCTGCACACATGCACGCCGGCATTTTGCCCGATGCCGTCCTGGTACATCACGATCGTTTCGGCGCTGTCGGCGTATTCGATCTTGCCGTTGAAAAACGTTTTGTCGGGAAGAAGATGATCGATGGAAAGCACGTTGTCGCTGATGTTGTCAGGTCGTTTTCCCGGCGTAAAATTTTCCAGCTCGTTCGTAAAAACAGAAGAAGAGCTTTCGACCGGGGATGTTTTTTCCTTTGTGCAGAACAGCTGTGGACGTTTGGTCTCGGTAAGGATGAAAAAAGTTTTCACAACAGACCGTGTGCGCCCGAGCTGTTTCCATTCGTCTTTCGTGAACACGTGTTTCATGCCCGGGCTGAAAATATATTCGAACCCGTCGTTCGTCGTAACCTCGAAGTTGTGATCGTAGTACCGGTAGCTGGCTTTGCTCACGCCGGCGGAAAGTTTGGGATCCACCAGCTTCATCTGCTTTTCGTCGATGATGATTTTTCCCGTGTAAATGTCGCGCGCGGTGAGCCCGGCATTTTCCGAGATGACCCAGCATGTATCGCCGCAGGCATAAAAATCGCCGAGCGTTTTGTCGATATCGAACCCGGCGTGCCACGACATGTCGGGAACTACGGGAAATTCGGTGAGCGTGGTATTGTTCACCGGGTTGATGATCTTCAACGTGAACCTGGCGCTGTCGAGGCTGTAGCCCGATTGTTCGCTGATGATCCAGATCACGGGACCTTTGCTTCCCGCGAAAACCTGGAAGCGGTAAACGGAAGGCGTTTCCCAGCTGCCGTCCGTTCCTGCAATCGTTGTTCCGGATTTCCCGGAGCGTGCGCTGAAAAAGATGACCAGCCCGAGAACCACGAAAAAACCGAGGATGATCGAAACCGTGATGCGGTTCCTGCGGCGGATCTCCGCCATCTTTTCCGGGGAACGCAGGGCCTCTGCCTTCAGCTTTTCCACCTGCTCACGGAAATCGGATTTCTTCGGAGGCTCTTCCAGCTTGTGCAGCAGGCTGGCGATCATCTCAGCTTTCGAAAGCTCCACCTGGAAATTGCTGTTGCAATAAACGCAGTGATATTCCGTGTCGGAAATTTTCGTCGAACTGGCTGCGCCGCATTGCGGGCACTGGATCTTGTTTTCCATAAAAGTGTAAGGAGAAAAAGTGGTGAACAAATATAAAGAACGGCTTATCCCGGCAGCCATCGCAGGGAATAAATTTCCGTCCTGTCAATTGTCATTCCTGCGTGCGTCCATAATTCCTAACTTCGTTAGCTCACAACTAATCTTTTCATCATGATCACACGTCCGTTCAATTTCAAAAAGTGGATCGACGAGAACCGTCATCTTCTCAAACCGCCCGTAAACAACAAAGTCGTGTACCGGGATACGGAATTCATCGTCATGGTTGTCGGCGGACCGAATTCGCGGAAAGATTTTCATTACAACGAAAGCGAAGAGTTTTTCTACCAGCTCGAGGGTGATATTAAGGTCAGGATACAGGAAGACGGCAAAGCGGTGGAAGTCCCGATCAAAGAAGGCGACATCTTTCTTCTTCCGCCGAAAGTTCCGCACAACCCGATGCGCGGACCGGATACCGTCGGGCTGGTGATGGAAAGAAAGCGGCGCGAAGGCGAGAAAGACGGGCTGATGTGGTTCTGTGAAAAATGCAACAACAAATTGTACGACGAATATTTCACATTGACGGATATCACGAAGCAGTTCCAGGTGGTGTTTGAAAAATTCTACGGAAGCGAAGAGCTGCGTACGTGCAAAAAATGCGGGGCGGTGATGGAGCCGCCGCCGGTGATCAAATAACAGGATGATAAATAAGATTGAAAAATTCAAAAGATGGACGGATCGAAAGAAGGAGATAAGTGTTGTTGATGGTTTTGACTTGCCAGTCTTTTGATCTCCCGGATTTTCCTATTCCCAGATGACAGCTCATTTCTCGATAGATATTCATACGCACATCCTGCCTGAAAATATTCCGCACTGGAAGGAAAAGTTCGGTTACGGCGGGTTCATTCACCTCGAGCACCACAAACCCTGCTGTGCGAAGATGATGCGCGACGACGGTAAGTTTTTCCGCGAAGTGGAAGACAATTGCTGGAGCGCCGAAAAAAGAATGCAAGAATGCGATCATCACCATGTGAACGTGCAGGTGCTGTCCACGGTTCCCGTGATGTTCAGCTACTGGGCGAAACCGCAGGACTGTCTCGAGCTCTCGAAATTCCTGAATGATCACATTGCGGAAATTGTCCATCGTTTCCCGAAACGTTTCATCGGGCTGGGCACAATCCCGATGCAGGACCCGAAGCTGGCCATACAGGAACTGGAACGCTGCAAGGCGATCGGCATGAAAGGCGTGCAGATCGGCACGAATGTGAACCAGGAAAATTTATCAGAACCGAAATACCATGAGATTTTCGCGGCGTGCGAAAAACTGGGCATGGCCGTATTCGTTCATCCCTGGGAAATGATGGGCGAGAAAGACATGCAGAAATACTGGCTGCCCTGGCTCGTGGGCATGCCCGCGGAAACGTCGCGCGCCATCTGCTCGTTCATCTTCGGCGGCGTGCTGGAAAAATTCCCGGGGCTGCGCATCGCGTTCGCGCACGGGGGCGGATCGTTTCCCGCAACGGTCGGTCGTGTGCAGCACGGTTTCGACTGCCGCCCCGATCTTGTTGCGATCGACAACAGCGTTCCGCCGAAAAATTACCTCGGGAAATTCTGGCTCGATTCGCTCGTGCACGACGCGCGCATGCTCGATGTCATCGTCGATATGTTCGGCGCCAGCCGCGTGGCGCTCGGCAGCGATTACCCGTTCCCGCTCGGTGAGAATGTTCCCGGCGAGCTGATCAAAACCATGCCCTGGGACGATGCGAAAAAGAATTTGCTGCTGCACGGCGCGGCGCTGGAATGGCTCAACATGAGCAGGAAGAATTTCGAATGAGATGTTCGCACTGATCCTTTCACCATAACCCATGTACCGCACCGGGCTCCTTCTTTTCCTCTGGCTCATTTTCTTCGGCGGGACTGCTACGCACACGTACAGCTCCTTTGTCGCTGACGACGAGATCGTCGGTTTCATTCACCAGCAGATCGCCGCCAATCACGCGGACAGGAGCGAGGTGAGAATGAGATTGTGGGACGTGCACATTATTCCGTGGGATTCGGCCGATGTGAAATCCGTTGGACTGGCGGATTCGATGTCAGATGATTTTTTCCTCTATTACGAGCCACGCTATACGCTCGATTCCGTTCTGCAGGACAGCGATAAAATTTTTATGCGGAAACAGGTTTGGGCATACAGCGGGAAAAAACAGGACTGGCAGAAAGAAGACCTCCGCGGCGTGAAACTCATCCAGCCTGTGCCGCCGGACCAGGTGCACATAGGGAATGAATACTGGGAATTTTCCCTGCCCGTTTTCTCCAAAGACCATAACTGGTGCATTGCCAAATATGAATTTGTCTGCGGCAGCCGTTGCATCGACAGGAGAACATTCCTGTATAAAAAATCAGCGGAAGGGAATTGGCTGCGGTACAAGCTGCTGAGGAAGGATTCGTAAGCTCGCGACACCATTTACATTCCCTCATTTAACATTTACCGGTTGTAACAATTCCCTGCCAATCTCCGTCCCAGAGCCGACAAAGCCTACCTTTGTTCACCCGCGATGCGCGCTTTTCTGCTCATTCTTTTTTCTGCTCTTGTTGTTTCGCTCCACGCCGGCGTTGTCAAAGGAACCGTGCGCGATACGACCGGTCAGCCTGTTCCGTTCGTGGCGGTGGTGGTGAAGAATTCCACGTACGGCGTCAACACGAATCTCAACGGCGGTTATTTCCTCGAGTTGAAGCCGGGAACGTACACGCTCGTCTTTTCACAGCTCGGCTACGAACCGCAGGAGCATGTCGTCGTCATTTCGGATGAAAAAACCATCGTGCTCGACGTGACGATGCACGTGTCGTCGAAAATGCTCGATATTTTCGAGGTGACCGCCAAAGGCGACCGTGACAAGGGAAAAGAGATCATGCGTCACGTCATCGACGCGCGCGCGGATTACTGGAACAAAGTGCAGAATTACAAATGCAGCACGTATGAAAAATCATCGCTGGAAAAAGACCTTATCGACAAGCCGGATGATTCGGTGAAAGTGGTGAAGCCCGCCCCCGCAGCGAAAGACACGACCTCGAAAAAGAAAGGCGGCAAAGGCAAGGATGATCTCGATAATGCCATCGCGCACAAGCAGCTCAACCTTATCGAAGCGGTTTCCACCACGTATTTCCGCGCACCGAATTCGTTCAAGGAAGACATCCTCGCTTACCACGATTACGCCGAGAAAAAACATTACGACGGAACGGGGTACTCGAAGAACGTCGATTACGGCGAGCATGAAATCGCACCCGTGCAGTATTATTCCGAAAACCCGTACCTGCTGATCAGCGATGCGCAGAGCGCGGATTTTAATTTCTACAGGAACGAGATCGATGCGCCCGCGCTGTGCTCGCGCCCGCTGCTTTCGCCCGCAGCAGGAACCGCTTTTCTCAGCTACCGGTTCGATTACTTCACGTCCTTCGTCGAGAACGGGAAAACCATTCACAAGATCGGCGTGACGCCTGTTTTCGGATCGGATGCGCTGTTCTCGGGTTTTATTTTCATTGAAGACAGCACGTGGGCGATCGTTTCGGTGAACCTCAGCATCAATCCCACGGTACTCCTTTTCAGCAAGGATTTCAACGTCATCGAAGATTACAAAGAAGTCGCCCCGGGTATCTACCTGCCGGTGCGCTGTGAATTTTCATACACCATCCGCGAGGGCAAATACAACATCATCGGCAACACGCGCATCGACCGTTCGGATTACGTAGTGAACACGACGCTGCCGGATAAGATCTTCGGTGATGAAGTGAAGCATTACGCCGACGATGCGTTCGACAAGGACAGCGCCTACTGGAGCGATCACCGCACGATACAGCTCGACGAAAAAGAAATTTCCTACATCCACAACGTCGACAGTCTCGTGGCGTATTACGAAAGCCCGGAATATCTTTCATCGCAGGATTCCGCGTTCAACCATCTTACCGTGTGGAGCTTTTTGCTCAACGGCGTGGGCCACCGCAACCGCGCGAAGGGAAATGAATTCTATTTCGATCCGCTCATCGCGCAGGTCGTTCCGTTCGGTGTGGGCGGCTACCGTCATCGCCTCGGCGGGTATTACAACCACACGTTCCCGAACGCCATGCTGATGGAAACCGAAGAGCAGATCGATTACGGTTTTCTCAACCACGACGTGCGCGGGAAAGTGGGCGTGGGGCTGACGTACGTTCCGCTGCATTTCGTGCGCACGTTCATCCGCGTGGGCGATTATTACGACATGATCAACAATTACGCTTCGCTCGAATCTGTTTTCGCGCGCAGTAATTATGTCCGCTGCCGCCAGTTCAGCGTTGCGCAGCGCATGGAGATCGTGAACGGGCTTTTCGGTGAGCTGACCTTCGAATACAGCGACCAGTTCCCGATCACGGGCATGAAGCTCGAGCAATGGTCGCAGCAGGTTTTCGGATCGCTCAACACGCCGGCGGATTTCGACCGTTATGTAAAATCGGAAATCCGTCTCGAGCTGAAGTACCGGTTCCGCCAGAAATACATCATCAAAGATCACCGCAAAATAATTCTCGGGTCGAAATTCCCGGAGATACGTTTCCTTTACCGCAAAGGCCTTCCCGGCGTGTTCGGCAGCGAGGTCGATTTCGATTACATCGAGTTCAGCTCCATCGACGAGCTGAAGATCGGCCGTTTCGGTACGAGCGACTGGGCCCTGCTGGCAGGCGCATTCGTGAACAAGAAAGATCTCCGCCTGCTCGAGTACAAGTATTTCCGCGGTTCGGATTCATTCCTTTTTTCAGATCCGCTCCGGTCTTTCCAGCTGCTGGGTCCGACGCTGAACACCGCCGACGCTTATTTCCGGCTCAACTACATTCATCATTTCGAAGGCGCGTTCGGAAGTAAAATCCCGCTCTACGGAAAGCTGAGGATCACCACCGCCTTCGGCGGCGGACTGCTGTTCATTCCCAGCGCGGATTTTTACCACGAGGAATTCTTCGTCGGCCTCGAGCGCATTTTCCGCATACGCAAGCAACTTTTCCGTTTCGGTGTTTTTGCCGTCACCGCCGACAGCAACGTGACGAAAGCGGCCATCACGTACAAAGTGGGCGTTAGCTTCTACAACACGTTCACGCGGAAGTGGAGCTACTGACCGTTTGCGCCGCCATTATTCCGCCATACATTCACCATTCGTTTATTAACCCCCTTGAAGATTCCGTGGAAAGATATGCTGCGCAGCTGGGTCATTGTTATGGCCACGATACTTCTTTCGGCGGCGGTTGTTTTTATAGCCGGGGAAAAGACCGGTTTTATTTTCGCGATTCCCGTCATTAT
>DASTSF010000515.1:0-6306 GCA_035760825.1 Bacteroidia bacterium | reverse complement strand
CGATGAGGCGCGACATGACGATGATCGTCTGCCGGTTCAGGAAAAGGAAGAAACCGTAAATGAGCGTATCGGAAATGATCTCGAGACCGTAGAGCAGGAGCACGTGCGCCGTCGGTCCGGAAGGATAATGGAACCTGTTCGCATTGATCGCAAAATCGATACCCTTGCCGAGCAATTCAACCGGGCGGGTAAGAAAAAAAGTGGAAATAATGATGAATAAAATCCCGGAAAAAAACCGCAGGCGGTATTTCCAGAAATATTTATTGAGATAACCGAGCGCCTTCAATTATTAAAATATTTTGCGCATCACGTGGGCGAAAAAAACAGCTACTTTTGTGACCGCCGGTGAAACTGACGCCGCAAAGTTAAGTAATTCATTCCCGAAACGACGGGACGAAACCTTACAAAGGATATGCTTACAGCCAACGACCCGAAAACGTCCTCCGTTGCCGCAGGGCCTCTTTCGCAGATGAGCACGTTCGATCATGAGCAGGTGGTTTTCTGCAATGACAATGCAACGGGACTGCGTTCCATCATCGCAGTTCACAATACGGTCCTCGGGCCCGCGCTGGGCGGAACACGCATGTGGCCTTATGCCACGGAAGCCGAAGCGCTCACCGACGTGCTGCGCCTGTCGCGCGGGATGACTTACAAAGCTGCGATCACCGGGCTTAATCTCGGGGGCGGAAAAGCCGTCATCATTGCAGATTCAAGAAAAGACAAGAACGAGATGCTCATGCGCCGTTTCGGCAAATTCGTGAACAGCCTCGGCGGAAAATACATTACGGCGGAAGACGTTGGCATCAATTCCCGCGACATGGAATATGTGTTCATGGAAACGAAGCACGTCACCGGCATCCCGCCGGCGCTGGGCGGAAGCGGCGATCCTTCACCCGTTACAGCCTACGGCGTTTATATGGGGATGAAGGCGGCTGCGAAAGAGCGGTGGGGGAATGACAGCCTCAGCGGGAAAAAAATTGCCGTGCAGGGCGTCGGCCACGTTGGCTCGAACCTCGTCGCACACCTGGTCAGGGAAGGCGCTAAAGTTTTCATCACAGATATTTATGAAGACCGTGTTGCGGACGTGAAGAAAAACAACAGCGGGGTGGAATTCGTTGCGGGTGATGCGTTTTTCGACCTCGATATCGACGTCTACGCTCCCTGCGCGCTGGGTGCTACGCTGAACGACGAAAATCTTGCGCGCCTGAAATGCTCTATCGTCTGCGGTGCGGCCAACAACCAGCTCGCCGACGAGAACGTCCACGGAAAGATCGTGATGGAAAAAGGAATCCTGTATGCGCCGGATTATGTCGTGAATGCAGGAGGCCTTATCAATGTATATTCCGAGCTGGCCGGTTACGGAAGAGAATACGCGATGAGCCAGGCGGAAAATATTTTCAATACTACGTCCTCCATTTTCGGAGCCTCCAAAAAAGAGAACATACCCACCTTCATGGCGGCCAACCGCATGGCGGAAGCCCGCATCGAGGCTGTCGCGAAGATCAGGACCAAACGCTGAAAACGAAACGTTTCATCGTTCTTTAAAACACTATGCTGAACAGGAGATACCTGAGGATTAAAGCGCTCCAGGCGTTGTACGGATATTTTCAGTCGGAAGACGGAGATATGGCGCGGGGCGAACGTGAGCTGATGCGCAGCATTGACCGCACCTACGAACTTTACATTTACCTGCTTCTCGTTTTCGGTGAAATAGCCCGCGTGGCCAGGAACCAGATCGACCTGGGCCGCGAGAAGATGCTGCCGACACAGGAAGACCTCAACCCCAACACCCGTTTTGTTTCCAACCGGCTCATCGGCCAGTTCTCCGGTCTTGCTGCGCTGAACAAAGAAGCGGCGGCCCGGAAACTCACCTGGCAATCGGATGCCGAGATCAGCATGCTGCGCAAGATGTGGGAACAGGTGAAAAGCTGGGATGTTTACCGGGAATACATGAACAATCCCGATTCCACGTATGAGACGGACAGGGAATTCGTGCTGGACTTCTTCAAAAAATTCATTGCCGACGACGACTCGACGGAGCAGTTCCTCGAAGAGAAGAACATGCACTGGCCCGGGGACCTCAACATGGCGGTCGCCCCGACGATCATCCGTACGATAGAAAACGCATCGGAAAGCCGGGAGCCGCAGCTGGCGCCGCTGTTCAAAGATCCGGAGGACGACAAACAGTTCGTGCTCGATCTTTACCGCAAAACCATTCTCGACAATCAGAAAAGCGAAAAGCTTATCTCCGAAAAAACGCGCAACTGGGAAGTCGAACGCATTGCGCTGATGGATGTCCTGCTGATGAAAATGGCGATCACGGAGCTGCAGCATTTTTCCAGCATCCCGGTGAAGGTGACGCTCAATGAATACATTGAGATCTCGAAAACCTACAGCACGCCGCGTTCGAAGCAATTCATCAACGGCATTCTCGACAAGCTCGTGGCGGATTTCCGCACCGACGGCTCCATGAAAAAAACAGGCCGCGGGCTGATGGAATAATTCGCAATTATTTATTCCCGCTGCTGCGTGAAAAGTTTAATTTTGTCACAGCTAAAAAAAAGGAAAATGAAAAGCACAATTCTTTCCGTTTTCGCCCTGGCGCTCGTTTTCTCGTTCACCTCCTGTGCGCCCAAAAAGAACAAGGAAGTGACAACTGATCTCGTCGACATTACTTCGACGGCCAGCGGAAATGCGCCCGCAGGCAAAGCGCCTGTGATGAAATTCGAAGTGGAAGAGCACGATTTCGGCACCATTTCGCAGGGAGAACGCGTCAGCTTCCCGTTTAAATTCAGGAACGTCGGCGGAAGTGATCTCATTATCTCCGAAGCCCACGGAAGCTGCGGCTGCACGGTTCCCGATTATCCCACGAAGCCCATTGCTCCCGGACAGGATGCGGTGGTGAACGTGGAATTCAACAGTGAAGGAAAGCGCGGCAAGCAGGAAAAGACCGTCACGATGACGACCAACTGCGAGCCGAACACACAGGTCATTACTATTCATGCAAACGTTGTCGTTCCTGCCGACCGTGGCGGTGACAGCAAATAATTTCTAACAACAAATCACTATGCATCTATTACATTTTCTGCTGGACGCAGCACCGGCACAGGGACAGAAAGGCGGGAGCTCGCTTCTTGATCCGGGAATGCTGCTGATGATCGGCGGAATTGCGCTCGTATTTTATTTTTTCATGTACAAGCCGCAAAAGAACAAGCAGAAGGAAGCTGAAACTTTCCAGGAAGGCCTTGTGCGCGGAACGAAAGTGGTGACGATCGGCGGCATTATCGGGAAGATCCTCGAAGTCCGCAACAAAACGTTCGTGATCGAGGCTGAAGGCGGAACAAAGCTGCAGGTGCTGAAAACGCATGTTTCCCTTGAAAGCACCAAGGCGCTGAACAACGAAGGAAAAGACGAGAAGAACGGGGACAAGAAAGACGATAAATAACCCGCAGACGCTTTTCCGCATTGTAATGACCCAACGCGCTTGTCTGAAAAGGACCCGATAAAATTCACTCAACCCGGCGAAAAAATCCCATTCCGCAACCGCCGCGGATTCACATTTCTCATTTGCATATTGCTGGCAACCGGGTTCTGGTTCCTGCACGCGCTTTCGAAAGAATATGTCATCACCGTTCGCATCCCGGTGGCCTATTCGCATCTCCCGGAAAAAGGACTGGTAGCCGTTGACCTTCCCGATTCTGTCGATGCGGAAGTGAGCGGAAGCGGGTTCTCCCTTTTTGCCTATCAATGGCTGAGCGGAACGGAGCCGCTGCCGCTTGATTTCCGGCAATCGCGTTCAGTGGGCGGCGGAAATTTTGCGCTCGCCACGCTGCAGCATCCCGACAGGGTAGAAGGTGTCGTGGGACACGGACTGAAAGTGCTCAGCGTGATGCCTGATACGATCATCCTGAATTTCGCAGGAAGAGTCGAGAAAAAAGTTCCCGTGAGGCCAATGGTTACCGTTCAGTGCGCGCCTTTGTGCCGGATGGGCGACAGCATCCGCACTTATCCGCAGTTCGTAACGATCAGCGGAGCGGAAGCGCTCGTCGACAGGGTCAGCTACCTCGAAACGGAAACAAAGACCTACAGGAACGTCGACAAGGCCGTGAATGAAGCGATCGGCCTGAAGATCCCGCCTGATCTTTCCCAGCTCATCGTTGCGCCTTCACAGGTGAACCTGGTCATTCCCGTAGGGAAATACACGGAAAAAAGAGTGAGCGTTCCCGTGGAGACGATCAATGTTCCGGCGAACAGCATGG
This sequence comes from Bacteroidia bacterium, assembly GCA_035760825.1. Taxonomy (GTDB): domain Bacteria; phylum Bacteroidota; class Bacteroidia; order Palsa-965; family Palsa-965. The sequence continues at coordinate 2,047 of DASTSF010000515.1, read as the reverse complement.
TCAAAACTTTTCCCGACAAAGTGGATATCGTGTTCGAAGTCCCGGTCGGCGATTACCAGAATGTTTCGGCTTCCATGTTCCGCGTCGTTGCCGATTATTCAAAGGCGAAGCCCGGCGACAAGTATCTTCAGCTGGAGATCGTGCGTCGTCCGCTCAATATTCTCAACCCGAGGATCGAGCCGCAGAAAGTGGATTACCTCATCCGGAAATAAATTCTCCCCGCGTTCCGCGCACTGTTTTTCTCAGCGAAAAAGAAGGAAGAGACCGATGACGAGGAAGGTCAGCTCGGGTAAAATAAACAGGAAAGAGACCAGCAGCAGCCTGCGCCGGGGCTTATATTTCCATTTGGCAATAACACCGTAAATCACAAACGGGATCAGCAGGATGGAGCCGAGCACAAGCGGGATAAAAATTGCTGTATTGAACGAAAAATTTCCAGGCGCATCATGTGCATTGATCCCGAACAACTGGTAGCGGAAAGCATTCAGCGCAATGGCGAGGAAGAAAAACAGGAAGGAAAGTACCGCGCAGACAATTATCCATAAAAGGCGCGGAGCGGGTTGCTGTTCTTCATTCATAACGAACGGATTTAACAGCAAGTTGCGAAAAAAAACATGGCAGGTTCAATCGCGGATAATAAAACAGATCCGCGCATTGATATTTACTACAGGAACCACGTGCCACCCGGTTTTGTCTCCCTTCAGCCCGGCAATGGAATTATGATCGATGAAATTGATCTCATCCGCATTAAGACCCGGTGCATTTCCATAACGATAACCAGCGCCGGCGCCGATTGAAAAATCGAGCGGCCAGCGGCTTTTCTCCCCGTTTCCTTCCATACCGAAATACACGCAAAAAGCATTTGTCTGTTCCGTATAGGAAACCTCTTTCAGGTATTCGCCGTTCGCCAATTTGAAATCCACGTTCGGCGAAAAGAATATGCAGTTGTAAGCCGGGGAAAATGAAAGATAAGTTCCGTTCCTTTTCGGGAAATAATACCGGAACTCGCCGCTGAAAAAATAGCCATGCTGATGCGACGAGAAGCGAAAAAAAGGATTACTGTACGCCACTCCGCCATTAATGCCGACGGTGAAATGCGGAGCTATCCTCATCTCAAAACCAAGGTCGCTGCTTCCTTCCGGGTAAATAGCATAAACCAACGGCAGGGGCGAAGCTTTAATAAGAAATGCCGGGCGCCGCATGGAATCGTTTCCATCATTCCCTGCCAACATCTTTGCCGACACCAGCATTATTCCCATTAAAAGTGCAATGAATTTTCCGCGTAAAATCATTTTACAAATTACCGGAAAGCGAAAACCAACGCCTATGACATTACTCCATGAAATCCGTCCTTACCGCTGGAAAAATAATGACCGTCATCAACTTCCCTTATTTTTTCTTACTGCGTTTCAACGGAAGCTGTATCAGCCGGCCGCTTTTTTCAATGCCGCGGCATATATTTTCCGGATGCTGTTCTTTTCTTCCTTTTCCATGATCTTTTTCACCAGGGGCACAAGCTGCTTATTGAGCGGAAGGTTCAGCTTCACGATCTCCCCGAGTGCAAACGCAGCGCTCCAGCGGACCACGGTTCCTTCATCCGCCGCATTCTTTTTCAAGGCCTCCACCGCTTCATCCAACTTGTGCGGGAAACGCTGCGCCGTGTTCCCGATCGTTTTTGCCGATTCCCATTTTACGCGCGGCGCTTTTGCGGAAAGCGAACGGACGAGGAAGTCAAAGCCGGGCTCATCCAGCAATGCAGGGACTTCCTTCGTTGAAAATTCCATCGCTTCGATCAGCGTCGCTTTGACGGGATCCTTTGCTGCCGAAGCGAGCTCCAGCCATTCGCCGGCGGAAAATTTCTTTTCCGAAAGCATCCGGCTGATCATTTCCGTTTTTTCTTTTGGCTTAACGTCTTTCTGCGAAAGAATTTCTTGTGGTGTCATGTGTTATGAATAAATGCGGAGACTGTTCCCGCTGAGAGATGTGTTGTACATGCGCAGGCTTCGCGCGGCAGGTCCGCGTGTGAGCGTGCCGCTGTCATTGAATG
>DASTSF010000514.1:0-2017 GCA_035760825.1 Bacteroidia bacterium | reverse complement strand
TATCGATTCTTCCGGTGATTCGCTCGAGCTTATCATTCAGCAGGACCGCCTCAACGGAACGCAAAGCGTATTCACGCAGCACCGCATGGCCACGCATTACGAATACAACAGCCTCAACCAGTTGGTGCGACAATCCATGCCCGACCAGGATAACATGGACATCTGGCAAACCACGCTGCCGAACGGGCTCGACTCGCGCTTCAAAGCGGCAAGCAGCCAGTTCGTTTCCGCCACGCGTGGCTACCTGAGCGGCTACATAGACGCCGGAAGCGGCATTACACGTGGAACGGTTTACATCACCGACGACGGGGGAAGTACGTGGAAGCGCATGGGTGGAGAAGTGGGCGCCGACATCAACAAGATCCAGTGGGTAAGCACTTCGGTCGCTTACGCGGTAGGTGATTACGGTACCGTCATTAAATCCTCCGACGGCGGCAACAACTGGGACATGCTCAGCACATGGTCCGTCAATCTTACGGGCGGCGCGCTGAATACATCGAACCTCAACGACCTGTACTTTACGGACGCAACGCACGGCGTGGTCGTCGGCGACGACGGGCTGATGCTGAAAACCACGACCGGAACTTCCTTCACGCAAATCGATCTCATCACCGGCGGAACGCTGATGGCCGGCGACGACATCACTTCCGTCACCTACGACGGCACGGATTATTACATTACCGTTTTCCGTCCCGGAACTTCTTCTCCCGACGAAGGGCTCATTTTCAAAAGCCCGGATCTCACCACCTGGACGCAGCAGACCAACGTACGCACCATCGCCGACATGAAAAAAGTGCAGTATTACGACGACGCTTCCGCGTATGCGGCCGGCGAAGACGGAACGCTGCTGCATACTGCGGACAATGGCGCTTCGTGGCAGCTCGTGCATACTTCCGTTACGGGAGAATTCCGCGATATCTTTTTCCGCAATGAAAATGAAGGCATCGCCATTTTGACCAACAGCGTCGGGGACGGAGAGCTCTGGAAAACGTTCGACAAAGGCGTAACGTGGACTTTGCTCGGCAACGCAGACGAAGATTACCAGGCGCTCTACCCGTATGAAAATAATTCCGGCGGCGCGAAGGTCGTGGCTGTCGGGTCGAACGGCCTTGTGAGTCGCGTGATCATGACCGCGAATACGCCTTTCGGCGTCATCCCGCTTAACTCTCCTGCATCGACTACATTCCACGCATCGTGGGCGACGAAAGTGGGAAGCGATCTCTGGCTGTATGTCGCCGGCGCGGACGGAAACGTCTATTACACGAAAGACGCGACGGCGAGCTACCTCACCTGGGTGACGGCTTCCACCGGCATGAGCGGGGAATATCCCGTGAAGATGAGCGCTATGCAAACTTCTTCCGGAACGGATCCCGGCATCAACGGAACGCTCATCACGAATACAGGAGAATTGTGGAGCCTGCACAAGGTGCAGAACAGCAGCACGTATTCCTTCGCGGTGTTCTCTTCTCCGGCCACCGGCTCGAGCAATTTCGCGGACATCACTTCCGCCGGTTCGGACTCTGCGCTGGTCGCATTCAACAATTACGACCAGAAATTATATTCCATCGTTCTGACGAACACCGCAGCCACATCCACCGCTTCCACGGTCGGCTCCGGCACGGCCAGCTACTCGACGATCGTTTCCCTTGCAACCGATACGGGCGACGCGATCATCTCCACCAGCGGCGGCGAGCTCGAATACATCGCTTACACGATCTCTTCTCCTTCGACAACATTCACCGACCGCACCGAAAAGATCACCAGCCTTCCGCTGCACGCCGTGGAAGCAGCGAGCGGGGGGAACGTGTATGCCGTCGGCGACGACGGGACGTTCATCGAGCAGAACACATCGGACCACTGGCGCATCATGGTTTCCGGGATTGCGGACAACATCAACGCCACAGCCTTCAGCTCCGCCACCGTGGGCCTCATAGCCGGTGACGCAGGCAGTGTTTACAACTTTTCCATCACGGGAAGCTCCATGATCATGCACGCCCGCACGAGCGGAACGACGGAA
>DASTSF010000513.1:0-4565 GCA_035760825.1 Bacteroidia bacterium | reverse complement strand
GTCGGATAAAGCTATGTAAAAATCGTGCCGGAATGTGAACGCAGTCAATTGCCACACGTTTACGGCCGGTTTTTTCGGTCAAAAGTTTTTGATATTTTCACCAACCCAACCCCCAATCCCAATGGTCATCGGCACACAATTTTTCGGAAAGGTCCGCAAAGTGAACGGACAAGCCATCGCTACAAAATTCGTAATCATCGGCGTACCCTTGTTTCCCGTCACGACGATGTTCGTGGTGAAAGACATGGGCAACACAAAGCAAGGTTACGAGATCGACCTCAACGGGGAAAGCGTTGGTCTCGGGTACGGCAGGATGATCACATTCATTCTCGGACTTATCCTTACGCTGATCGGATCGATCGGGATTCATGAAGAGCGCCTGCTCGTCCCGGGCATGATCTGCATCGGGCTGTGGGGCGTTTTCCAGTTCGTGCTGGGCCAGCCGAGAAAAGAGGAGGAGGCGAAACGTTTGCTCATCGGGAACATTCTCGGCGTGAATGCGTTTCCCGAATGGCTGCCGCAGCATGTTTCGAATGCGCTTTACCGCCAGCTGCAGGCCTTGTACGAACAGCGCAAGGACAAATACGGCGGCATGACCTGGGAACAGTGCATCAAGGGACGGCGTGCGATACAACCGGATTATGCGCTTTTCTTCACGCTCGCCGTGTACCGCAACTATTTCATGCCGGGCATGGAATCGGAAAAGCTGCTGGAAGATGTGTGGTCGATGCGGCAGACAGTATCGTAATCACCGGTTCCGTTGAGGAAACTGTGATTTACAGCCATCCTTTCTCCACAATGTCCCGCGCATGGTACGTGATGATGATGTCCGCTCCTGCGCGGGTAAATGCCGTCATGTTCTCCATCACGATCTTCTGTTCGTCGATCAGCCCGTTCGCGGCTGCAATTTTTACCATGGAATATTCACCGGAGACGTTGTAGCAGGAAACAGGAAGCAGGATATTTTCCTTCACGCGGCGGATGACATCGAGATACGCAAGCGCCGGTTTCACCATGATGATGTCGGCGCCTTCTTCCACGTCGAGCAGCGCTTCACGTATTGTTTCATTCGCGTTGCGCGCGTCCATCTGGTAGGCTTTGCGGTCGCCTGACTTCGGGGATGAATCGGCGGCTTCGCGGAACGGACCGTAATACGCCGAAGCGAATTTCACCGCGTACGACATGAGCGCTGTATTCACAAAACCGTTTTCATCGAGCGTTCTGCGGATCGCGCCCACACGCCCGTCCATCATGTCGGAAGGCGCTACCATGTCTGCGCCGGCCTGCGCGTGCGAGAGCGCCATTTTAGAAAGCAGCTCCACGGATGCATCGTTTTCCACGTAGCCGTCATGGAGAATTCCGCAATGCCCGTGCGTGGTGTAGGCGCATACGCACACGTCGGTGATGACGTAAATGTCGTCGCCGAAATTTTTCTTCAGCGCAGCCACTGCCTGCGGGACGATGCTGTGACCGCTGTGCGAGGAGCTGCCGTCTTCCGTTTTTTCTTCGCCCACGCCGAACAGCAGCAGCTTGTTGATGCCGTGCTTCAATCCTTTTTCCGCGTCTTTCAATAATGTGTCGACGGAAAAATGACTGATGCCGGGCATCGCTGCGATCGGGTGAACGACATTTTTTCCGTGCGTGACGAAATACGGGTAAATGAACTGCTCTTTGCTCAATCGCGTTTCAGCGACGAGGTTGCGGATGATGGCATTTTTACGCGTGCGCCGCGGACGTTGTAACATGGACGCAAAGGTACGCGCAGGTGAATCAAAGTATGTCCGGGAATTGTCAGAAAAAGCGGGAATGAAAAACCCCGTGATGCCTTGCGGTTTTACGGGGTTTTGTCGCGGGGTTAAAAAAACGTTTTTATTGTTCGGGTGCTTCTTTTTCATCCGTCGGGACCAGGTAGTCCTCGGTTTTATAGAGCACGCCAGGGGAAGAATAGAATTTCCATTCCCCGGTCCGTTTTCCGTCGCGTGTGTATTGTCCCGTTTTCTTGACCCGCATCTGGTCGCCCGGTGAAAGTTGAACGGGATAGTCCTGGCCGAAACCCGACAAAATTCCGCGCCGGGCATAGACCGGGTACAACGCCGGAACGCTGTCATAATATTCTGCATACAGGTGGAGAAAATCAGTTTTGCTGTAGCCGTAAAAATGAAGCACGCGATCGTTTTTGTATACGACATGGATGGAATCATAGTTGTTGCTGATCGAAGCGTGCGGGAAGAGGAAAATGGAGGTCCAGAGCTCGGTCCCGAAATGAGGGAATTTTTCACAGAGCAGCTTGGCGCCATACGGCAGTGAGTACATGTCCCGGCGCAGCGCGGAATTATCGTGGTAATACACCCAGTCGCCCTGCTTCAGGTATTGCACCAGCGGCGGGTTGTTGTAAAGATTATTTCCGTAATAACCGCCGGTCGCACCCGGGGAACCGTTGGCTTCATTCTGCACCACGGAACGCGCGGTGATGGAAGCGGAATTCAGCGCGGTGAGTTCGATGTTCTGGAACCAGAGCAGTCCGCCGGGATTGAAAACAGTTTCGTGCCCGCACGCGATGAGCGTTCCGGAAGCATTGAACACCTGCGTCCAGACATGGATGGAATCGATCGGGACGCGCACGTACGCGACGGAGTCGTTCACGTCGTAATTGATCTTCGAAATGGCATTGCCGTTCGAGAACGTTATTTCTTCGATAAGGTTTCCGGACAGGTCGTAACGCTCGCGTGTTCCGTTCAGCTTGTTATTGCTCCAGTGTTCCGTGCGGCAGAGCTTGTCTGTTCCCTGGTAATATTCTTTCCATTGTCCCGAGCGTTTTCCGTTCGTAAAAAAACCTTCGATCCACGGCATGCCGGCAGCGTAATTCTGTATCCATTTTCCGTTGAGCACGCCGTCCTTTCCTTCGCCTTTGCACCAGATGTTTCCCGGTTTTTCGGGCAAACTTTTTCCCGTGATATTGTCCGTGAAATAGGCGGTAATACACGCGGGTTTCTGCGGCGTCGCGTATTTGTCCGGGCTGGTGAACGCATCCGGCAGGTAAAAATCATACGCGCCCTGGATCAGCTTCAGGTCGTCGACGGAAAGGCCCGACGCTTCCTGCCACGAAGGCACGCCGGGATCGCGGATGTCTTTCACCCACGCGAAGTTGTCGGTCTGCGCGATGCGTTCCGCCATCGTTTCGTTGCCGGTCTGCTGCATGAGGTAGCTCACGGCGCAATGCGTTCCGTTGTCGTCGATGAAAACGGGGACGCGATAAGGCTTGTAATAGTTGACCGGGAATTTCCCCGCGGCGCGGTATCCGTCGAGAAGATCGAGCAGGTGCGCGCGCGAGATTTTCTGCGCGTCACTGAGATGGTCCACCGGTTCGGCACGCAGGATGTTCAGCACCGCGCCGAGGTGCGCCTGCACATATTCCGCATCGGAATGAAAATTCCGCGCCTCACCTGCGGGCGCCTGCATGGCGTATTTTTTCCAGTTGAAGTTGAATGTGCAGAGCTGATCGTAAAACGTAAACGCGGAAACATTCAGCGCCGTTGCGACCAGCAGAAGAGCTGTAAGCAGCCGTTTCATGGTTCGTGTTTAAATGAGTTGCCGGGAAGAGCTTTTCCTGCCGGACCATTTAGTACACGCCATAAGATGAAAAGTTCAACGACGGGCCTGTTCGTTTCAAAAATTCACAGGTAAAGGTCTTTCGTCACTTCCCAGGTCAGCGGACGTGTGAACGTCCGGAGCGTTTTCATCGCGGGCACGTCAAGTGTGAGCCATTCTGTTTTGTGCGTATTGTATTTATCGCTTCCCGTCGAACGGCTCCATTTCTTCGTCAGGAAGTTGTAGCTGCGGGTGTCGAAATCAAGCGATGCGCGGTTCATGGTTGAATAATCCGCACCGATGAGAACGAATTCATTCTCCTGGAAACGGAATTTGTACGAAAGGTTGGTGACGTCCCAGCAGCCCATGTTGCAGAACAGCTGGAAATCGAGCTGCAATACGCCGCCGCTGATCCGCATGGAAACATACGGATCGCTCATGTTTTCCTGGTCGTGGCAAAGAATGAACGTATTGCTTTGTTCCTGCACGGTGTACTTTTTCTTTTTTACGTCCCGGAAAGCGATCACGAGGATACGCGGCTGCGTAACGACGGTTTCCGTATCTCGGGAAATTATTTCCGTGAGCGGGACGCTGTCCCTGTGCTGCAGAATGAATGCGACGTCATCGGCGGAATCTTTATTGAGGTCGCCGGTGGCGGAATCGAGAATTTCCCAGCCGGGAGGAACGAACGCATTCAGCGAAGCGGCTGTTTTGCGAATGACGGGATACGTGAAATTCTGCGCTTTTGTTTTAGCCGGAACAAGCACGGCGAGCAAAAGAAAAAATGAGATCACGCTGACGCGCATAATCAGAATGGTTTCCGGGTTTGAACAGTTCCGGGTTTCAATGGTTTTCCGTTCGTCGTTCCGCGGTTGGACTTTACCGCGTTGAAACCCGGATTATTTTCCTGAATACGAAAACGCTTTGTTTTTCCAACGGTATTGTTCAAGCCCCGCCAGCTCCGTGTCGATCTTGTC
>DASTSF010000512.1:0-7060 GCA_035760825.1 Bacteroidia bacterium | reverse complement strand
AACTTCGATCAGCAGGTTTTTTTCATTGGCGTTAACGGCGAGGGTAAACACGCCATTCGTGGGATTCGGGAAAATGTTCAGCGCTCCCGGCGATGAAATATCATCGACGCCGGCGCAAAGATTCACCGTAACAGGAACCATTGCCGTATCGCTGCACCCGTTCATGTCCGTGTAGGTATAGACAACCGGCTGTGTGCCCACTCCCGCCGCTGAAGGAGAGAAGGAACTTCCTGTCACGCCCGGACCCGAATACGTTCCGCCCGAAGGCGTGCCTGAAAGAAGTCCGGGAGCATCGGTCACGCAATAAGTCGAAGGTGAAACGGTAAGCGATGCGACAGGCGGAGCATACGCGGTGATCGTCGTTGTTGCAGTGCCCGTGCATCCGTTTGCATCGGTGCAGGTGTAGATCACGCTGTATATTCCTCCCGGCGTGTAGCAATGCATCGGGCTGGAATTGCCGCTCGTTGCGGAGTCTCCGAAATTCCATTGCGAGATCACGCAGTTCGGACTTCCCGTTGCGACAAACTGAACGCACATCGGGGCGCAACCTGTGAACGGTCCGCCGGAGATGGTGATCACCGGTGTCGGATTCACCGTTACCGTCACCGAATCCGAATTCATGCAACCGTTGCCGTCCGTTCCGGTAACGACGTACGTTGTGCTTGCAGACGGCATGACGATTTCCGTCGCGTTCGTTCCGCCGGAGCTCCATGCGTACATGATCGCACCGCTTGCCGTCAGCGTGTCGGCTGCGCCGGAGCAGATCGCCATTGAAGATGCGGAAGCCGCGACTGCAGGAAGCGCATTCACAGAAACAGAGATCATCGTCGTATCGCTGCATCCGTTCATGTCCGTGCCGATGACGGTGTACGTGGAATTCGTTGATGGCGCAACGATCTCCGTTGCACCTGTTCCGCCGGAGCTCCACGCATAAGCAGATGCGCCGGAAACCATGAGCGTATCATTCGTTCCGCTGCATACCGTTGCAGAAGATGCTGATGCCGTGACCACGGGAAGCGCATTCACGGAAACAGAGATCATCGTCGTGTCGTTGCATCCGTTCATGTCCGTGCCGATAACGGTGTACGTGGAATTCACCGACGGTGCGACAACTTCCGTTGCATTCGTTCCGCCCGAGCTCCATGCGTATGTGGATGCGCCGGAAGCCGTGAGCGTGTCGTTCATTCCAAGACATACGGCAGGAGAAGAAGCTGCGGCAGTGATAACCGGGAGCGCGTTGATCGTGATCGCATACGTTGCTGCGGCGCTGCTTCCACAGCTGTTGTCAGCTGTTACCGTTACGTCGCCGGAAACAGAACCGGCCGTCATCGTAATGCTCGTGGTTCCCTGCCCGGCTGTGATCGTCGATCCCGAAGGAACGGCCCACGTATAACCTGATGCGCCGGCAACAGCTGAGATCGAATAGGAAACGGAAGAGCCTGTACATACGGAGGCAGGGCCTGTAATTGAAGAAGGAACTGCGGGGGCTGTGCCTATGTAGGTCAGCACGACCATTCCATCACCGGATTGCGAACCGGCCGTGGTACTGGCGCTGGTAAGTGTCCCCGTGTATGAGGAACCGCCGCCACCACCGCCGCCGGGTGTTGTGTCGGATCCGTTTCCACCTGCACCGCCACCGTAATATCCACCACCACCGCCGCCGCCGCCGCCGGTTCCGTTATAATAAGCGAGCGAGCCGTTTCCGCCCTGCCCGAGTGTTCCGTCCTGGCCCATCGTCCATCCTGCGCGGAGACAGTTCGCACTGCCGTAATACCCACCGGCGAGGCCACCTGCGGTTGAAGTTCCGCCGAGACCGCCGTCGCCGCCACCGCCGCCGCAATTACAGGGCGTGCCCACCCCGAATGTTCCGTTGCCGCCTGTTGTTCCACCCCCGGCTCCGCCGTTACCGGCAGGACCCGCGACCTGGCACCCCGGCCATACGCCGTTGCTTCCTCCGCCTCCGCCTCCGCCCGCAACGATCACGCGATCCGTGAGCGCATTTCCATTGAGCCGAACATCTGAAGCGCCGCCACCGCTGGCAGCAAGGCTTCCGGGAGGACCGCTGTAAACAGAATTTCCATCCTGCCCGCCGGTACCGCCACCATTATAGCCGTTCTGTCCGCCCACGTAAATGTAAAGCACGTCACCGGGCAAGACGTTCATTGTCCCGACAGCATAACCGCCGAGTCCGCCGGTACCGCCCGTTGTCGCATTGCTTCCCTGCGCGCCATACGCTTCGATAGTAATACTGGTGACACAGGAAGGAACCGTAAAGGTCTGAACAGCCCCGGTGTAATTGAATGTGGTGGTTGTCTGCGCGAGGGAATACACGGACAAACCAACCGCCATCGCGGTGAGTAATTTGTTCTTCATGCAGAGAATTTTAGTTTATGAATTGAAAAATGCCGAACACAATATAAGAAAAAGCCCCCTACTCTATCGGCAACGGGTCACGTAAGCATCTGCATTGCATCGTGAACTACAATAGTCGTCCTCCCTGGCTTCTCACCCAAAGAATAAACCAGATAGCCACAGCGCACGCATAAAATACCAGGGCGATAATCGGAGCCTGCCACAGCGGTTTCAGGATCAGCGACCAGTCGGGTGGCCACTTGCGGTCGATATATTTATTATACATCTCGTTGCTCGCGAGTCCCGCAAGGATCAGCAGCAGGAAGAAGACAATTCCGAAAACAATAAACGCGGGCCTGCGGAAGATCCAGGGACGTTCCGGGCGAAACCTTATACGTGACATGGTAACAGGTTGAGGGATTATTTTGCTGCTGAAAATAAGAAACAATCTCCAGGCGGCAGGAAGGCGGCAGGATCATTTTTCGCGGCAGACAACCGTTGCCGTCATTTCTGAAAGGTGTATTCCCGAAACCAGTTTCCTGCCGCAAATATTTCCTGGCTTTCCGGATATTCCGGTGATAATCTGTCTTCAGTACGCCCGCACGTTTTTTCCTTCCATGAAGTAGATGAACGCGCGGTTCACCACCTTGTTTCCGCCGGGTGTGGGATAATCACCGGTGAAATACCAGTCGCCGGTATGACCCGGGCACGCCGTGTGCAAACCTTCGATGCTCTGGTAGATGACCTCCACGTTCGCGCTAACCTCGGGCGGCGTGAGCAGCTCGGAAATCTTCTGTGAAATTTCATCCGCCGTGAACGGCTTGTAAATTTCCTTCACGACATTTTTCACCTCGTTCGCAGGAAGATCTTCCTGCGCTTTCGCTTTTTCGTAAACTTCTTCGAGGATATTTTCCTGGTACGTGTCTTTCAGCAATTCAACCGCTGCGCGGAACGCCACGAAATCACCCATGCGCGCCATGTCGATACCGTAACAATCAGGATAACGGATCTGCGGAGCAGAAGAAACGATGACGATCTTTTTCGGAGCGAGGCGATCGAGGATCTTGACGATGCTCTGGCGCAATGTCGTTCCGCGGACAATTGAATCATCGAGCATAACGAGGTTATCGCCGGGATTGACAACGCCGTACGTCGTATCGTACACGTGCGACACCATCTCGTCGCGCTGGCTGTCGCTGGTGATGAACGTGCGCAGCTTCGCATCCTTGAGCGCGATCTTCTCGACGCGCGGCTGCATGTTGAGGATTTCGGAAAGCTCCGGGTCCGCGACGTTCTTCATCGTAAGGATCTTGTGCCGCTTGATCGTGTTGAGGTAATTGTGCAGTCCTTCCACGAGCCCGTAAAAAGCGACTTCCGCCGTATTCGGAATGAACGAGAAAACCGTGTTCTTCAGGTCGAACGCAACGGATTTCAGCACGGTGGGCGTCAGCTGGCGGCCGAGATTTTTCCGCTCTTCGTAAATATCTTTGTCGTTCCCGCGCGAAAAATAAATGCGCTCGAACGAGCATGATTTTTTTTCACGGGGCGTGCGTACGCCTTTTTCTTCATAATGCCCGTTACGGCGTATGATAAGCGCCGAGCCCGGCGTGATCTCTTTTATTTCTTCCAGCTGCGCATTGAACGCCGTCATGATCTGCGGGCGTTCGGACGCAACGACAACAACTTCATCGTTCGCCCACCAGAAAGCAGGACGGATACCGTTGGGGTCGCGCAGCACGAACGCATCACCGTGACCGAGAAGCCCGGCCATGGCGTAACCTCCGTCCCAGCGTTTGCCGGCGTCTTTCAGGATTTTCTGGATATCGAGATCGCGTGCGATGAGATCGGTGATCTCCTGGTTCGAATGTCCCAGCACTTTGTAATGCTGGAAAAGACGTTCCACTTCACGGTCGAGGAAATGCCCGATCTTTTCCATCACCGTCACCGTATCGGCTTTTTCTTTCGGGTGCTGCCCGAGCTCGACGAGGTGATGGAAAAGTTCATCCACGTTGGTGAGATTGAAATTACCGGCCACGACGAGGTTGCGTGTGATCCAGTTGTTCTGGCGCAGGAAAGGATGGCAGTTCTCGATGCTGTTCCCGCCATACGTTCCGTAGCGGAGATGGCCCAGCAGCAGCTCGCCGGAAAAAGCGACGTGACGTTTCACCCACGTGGCATCCTTCATCTTTTCCGCGTTCTTTTTGTAACCGTCGGAAAATTTGTCGCTGATCTTTCCGAAAATATCCTTGATCGCTGTCGGGGATGTGGACCTGTAGCGGCTGATGTAACGCGTCCCGGGAGGAACATCGAACTTGATCGTGGCCACACCCGCCCCGTCCTGTCCGCGGTTGTGCTGCTTTTCCATCAGCAGGTACAGCTTGTTGACGCCGTACATCGGCGAGCCGTATTTGTCAATATAATACTGGAGGGGCTTGAGAAGACGGATGAGCGCGATGCCGCACTCGTGCTTGATGGCGTCACTCATGGTAAGTTCCGCTGGCCCTTTTTTTCCAATCCGCGATCCTGGTCGTTTACCGGAACCGGGATTCAATTCTATCCGCCGGCGGAATTACAAAGTTACAATTTATTAATGCGGCGATGCGAAATAACGACCAACGCTCCGATAGCAGGAACGGTCGCCTGTAAGGCAACGACGAAAATATCCTGTAAAAGAAAATTGCTTACTGCACGGAAAATTTCTCCGCGAACTGCTCGCCGCCGGCCGTCGAACCGGTGAGGATGTACATTCCTTTGTCCGTTCCTTCGGGAAGCTCAACCGGAACGCTTGTCGTGCCGGCGGAAATATCCGTCCGCACCTGCATGATCGTCCTGCCGCTCATGTCCATGACAGACCAGCTGAGCGTCGTGGCTGATTTTACGGTTACCGACATTTCGAATTTTCCATTGGAAGGATCGGGGAAAAGGCGGATGAAATCAGCGAACTGATCTTTACTGCTGATGCCGGAAGGATCGACGATGCGCAGGATCGTTCCGTGATCGCCCACGGCCCAGCCGGCGTTCACGCTCACGAAATGCACGTCGCGCATAAAGCTGATCATGTACGTCTGCTGCTGTGTCCACGACGTACCGCCATTGGAGGTAATGTAGATGTACCCTGAATCACCGACCATCCATCCATCGTTCAGCGTGGGGAAAGAAACGCCGCGCATCGTGTGCGACATGCCTGTCGTCTGCTGCGACCAGCTCGTTCCGCCATTGGTGGTTTTATACACGGAACCATTCGTTCCGCATATCCATCCCGTGGTGGCGCTCGCAAAATCGAGGCCGAAAAAGTTGTACGAAGCAGAGATGGTCTGGCTGCTCCAGGTTCCGCCACCGTTCGTTGAGCTGAGCGCAAAACCGCTCGTGGACGGTGCGGATGAGCCCGCCACCCATCCTGTAGTGGTGCTGGCGAAATGGATGCGCATCAGTCCCTGTGTGCTGGTGCTGGTTTGCGCGGTCCACGTGGTTCCGCCGTTGCCGGTGTGCAGGATGGTACCGGCAATTCCGGCGCACCAGCCGTTGTTTGCATCGGTGAACTGGATGGAGCGAAGATTGTTCGTCGTGGTGCTCGTCTGCGCCGCCCATGAAGTGCCGGCATTGGATGTGTGAAGGATCACGCCGCCATCGCCGCAGGCCCAGCCGTTGTTGTTATCGATAAAAAATATGCTACGCAGGTTCGTGGTGATGCCTGAATTCTGGAGCGCCCAGTTGTTCCCGCCATCCGTTGTGTTCTGTATCACGCCGCCGAGCCCGGCCGTCCATCCGTGGTTCGCGTCGGTAAAGGAAACCCCGTAAAGATCATTGGTGCTGGCGCTGGTCTGCTGGTTCCAGGTGATGGTCTGCGCTGAAGCAGAGAGGGCGATGCATACTGAGAAAATAGTGTAGATCTTTTTCATCCGCTGTGGTTTGTTTACGTGAAGATGCAAAAATTAATTTCGCCGTTGTCTTCCCGAAAGAAAAAATCAGGCTGCGTACAGCTTCCGGAGAAGCGCGTGGTATCTTTCCAGGCGCCGATTGCCCGGCGGTATCTTTTTTCCCACCGCATCGAAGCAGGCCGGTTTCCCGGCGAAGCAATCCGCGCAGATCAACGGCACGTCCATATCATCCTCATAATTTTCCGGCGGATCTTCTGCCGCGGTTTCATCCGCCAGCTTCAGCCATTCTTCCAACCCGGCTTCACCCAGGGCCAGGGCAATCTCATCCCTGTCCATGCCGGCCGGTTCCTGCAACGTTCTCTCGAGGACAGAAAGCATTTTATCTTCATCGCGTCTTGCCACCTGTCCGAAGAGCTCAGCGAAATCGGCCGCGTCGTATTTTACGTCACCCGGATCTTTCATCATTTCAGCGAACGCATGTATCGCTGTTTCCGGATCGAGATCTGCAGCAAGTTCCGCCAGCGTTTCTTTTCGTTCCTGTTCCCATTTTGCGAACTCACCAGCGTTCCACGACAACTTTTTCCGGGCGAGCACGCTCCCGTAACCGGCCAGCAGCCATGCTTGTGAAAAGGAAAGATCGCTGAACACCTGCCGGAGCAGCGCACGCGTGACAGGAACATTTTTCCAGTATTCACCGGCGGGCGGCGGATTTTTTTCCAGGTGCTCATTACGTCCCAGCCATAACGTGCCCGTTCGTTCATCGACCGCGCCGCGCCAGGTTCCTTCTTCTGTTCCCCGTTTTTCTTCCTTCGTCACCAGCCACACACTTG
>DASTSF010000511.1:0-7383 GCA_035760825.1 Bacteroidia bacterium | reverse complement strand
GGCGGTGGCTGGTTCTGCTTCAGTTTCGATTCGGCGTAAGCGAGATTGTAACGCGTATTCTCGTCTTTGGGATTCAGCTTCAGCGATTGCTTGTAGGCATTGATGCTTTCCTGGTATTTTTTCTCCTGCAGGAGCGCGTTGCCGAGATTGTGATACCCTTTTGCGAGCGAATCAGCATTTTTCGTGTTCAGTCCGTCAGCATAGGCGCGGCTGGCGTCATCGTATTTCCTCTGGCGGTAGAGGGAATTCCCGAGGTTGTAATTGGCCACCACCTTGTTCGTATCGCTGTGCACCGCTTCCCGGTAATGTTTTTCGGCCTGCACAAAATTCCCGGCTTTGAAGCTCTGGTTTCCGTCCCTCGTATTTTTCCACGCATCTTTCTGCGCAGGCTGTTGTGCATTTGCAACGCTGAAAAAGAACAGGAGCGTAAAGACGGTCAGCATTCGCTTCATGACCGGTGCGTTGTTTTTTTCGGGGGCAGACAGCTGCACCTGAAAAAATATTCGGGGGAACAAGTTTCCTTTTTCCATTTCAGCTTCTTTTTAGAATTTCCTTTCTTTTCCCTTCCGGAATGAACATTTCCGCAAGAAGGATAACGATCGCACCGAGGAGAAACCACCGGTACAAGGGAGAAAGATCCGTATACCGCCATGCGTCCTCCGTCGATTTGTTCAGCCCGCGGAGACTGTCATATACTTTATCGATGCCGATATCCGATTGCGTGGCGCGGACGTAAATGCCATGTCCTTCTTTCGCAATATCGCGCAACGTTTTTTCATCGAGCTTCGTCACGATCTCCTGCCCGTTCCCGTCTTTTTTGTTTTCAATAAAATCGCCGGACGGCGTATACAACGGGATCTTCGCCCCTGCATCAGAGCCGATGCCGATCGTATTCACGATCACGTTCTTCTCCACCGCTTTTTTGGTGGCGGCGATCGGATCATCCTCGTGGTTTTCTCCATCGGAAATCAGGATGATCGCTTTTCCTCTCCGCGTGTCTTCGTCCCTGAACGGAAGAAGCGACTGCTCGATCGCATTCCCGATCGCGGTTCCCTGCAGCGAGATCATATCCGGATCCAGCGACTGCACCACCATCTGCGCAGCGGAATGATCCTGCGTTAGCGGAACACTGGTGTACGCCTGCCCGGCGAAGATCACGAGGCCGAGACGATCATCGCCCATCTTCGCGATCATGTCCGACAACGCGAGCTTGACGCTTTCAAGACGGCTCGGTTTAATGTCGTTCGCGCGCATGCTGTTGGAAATATCCAGCGCGATGACGACGTCGATGCCGGTCTTTTTTACTCTCTCACGCCCCCCGATGATCATCGGCGCCGCGAGCGAAAACAGCATGAGGATCATCGCAGCAAAGACCATCCAGAAACGCCAGAGCCCGAGCCCGCGGCTGTAACCGCTCAGCAGCTTTCCCGTGAACGCCGATTCCGCGAAACGGCTGATCCTTTCCTGGCGCAACCTGACCGAATGATACCACAGCAACAGCACCGGCACGGCGAGCGCAAGAAAAAAAAGCAGCATGGGTGATAATAGTGTCATGTCACGCTGTTGAATATGGTATACCTGAAAACAACTTCGACGAGCAGGAAGAACACGGCGCCGAAAAGCAGCGGAAGAAATTCTTCTTTTTTATCCTGCCTTTCCTTTTTATCGACGTCGGATTTTTCGAGCGTATTTATCTCGCTGTAGATCTCATCCAGCTTTTTTGTGTCCGAAGCGCGGAAATATTTTGCGCCTGTCGTTGATGCAATATCCATGAGCGTTTTCTCGTCGATGTCGACATTGGTGTATTGCTGCACATAACTTCCGTCGGGATTCTGTGCCGTGGGCATAAGCACTTTTCCGCCCATCGCTCCCATCCCGATCGTATATACTTTCACATGAAATGTTTTGGCCAGCCGCGCCGCATCCACAGGAGAAATTACACCTGCGTTATTTTCACCGTCCGTCAGCAGCACCACCACTTTGCTTTTCGCATCGCTGCTCTTCAGGCGCTCAACCGATTTCGCCAGTCCCATGCCGATCGCGGTTCCCATGTCGAGCGATCCCGGGTTGATGTTTTCGATCATCGTCTTCAGCGCATCATGGTCTGCCGTAAGCGGGCAAAGCGTGAATGTTTCCCCGCTGAAAATGACGACACCGATGCGGTCGTTGGGACGGTCGTCGACAAATTTTTCCGCTTCCGCCTTCGCCGCTTCCATGCGCGTCGGGTAAAAATCATTCGCCTGCATGCTCGGTGAAACATCGATCGCCAGCATGATGTCGATGCCCTTCGTATGATCGTTTCTCCACGGGCTCACCGACTGCGGCCGCGCGCAAGCCATGATGAGCAGCGCGATCGCAGCGAGACGAAAAAAATACATCACCGGCTTCCATTTCACTTTGGCAGGAACGGGAATATTCTTCAGGTAACGCATGGACGAAAGCGCCAGCGCAGGTTTTCCCCGCCGCCCCGCGTACCAGGCGAAAAAACCTGCAACCGGGAGTCCGGTGAGGAACCAGAGCACCCACTTATCGGCAAACGCTATACTATACCACCAGTGACTCATTGTACACCCCTGCTTACCGGGTTAGAAAATTCATTGTGCGCCGCAGTGGCCTGCACGAAACTCATCGCGAGGCTGAGGCTGCTTTCGTTCTCTTCATCCGCCGGGATCTCTTTCGCGAATTTCACCAGGTCGGCCGTGCGGAGAACACGTTCCAGCTTCATGATGTTTCCCGGGTCGTTCCTCATCGCACTGAGCACGCGGATGATCTCTGCCGTCGTCATTTCCCGCGCGTGAATGCCGAAACGTTCCACCAGCCAGCCCCGCATGATCTCCGTAAGCGCAACATGATACGGCTTCAGCTCCCCGTGCAGCCAGGGTTTTCTCCGCCCGAGTTCGGCCAGCATTTCCAGCACTTTCTCATGCGGAAAAAGATGACGCGCAGGCTGCAGCGGAACCGGTGCCGTTTTTTTCCGCGTAGCGAAATAAATAACACCCGCGATGAGCAACAGGGAAAGAAGCCCGGAAACGATCCATATCCACGGACTGCTGCTTTTTCCTTCGTTCACCGGCGGAGCGTCCGGAATGTCGCTGTAAATATCCTTGATGTCACGGATCGGTTTTGTTGTGTCGACGGGAACAGTGGCAACATAAAACGCTACAGGATCCGTCATCACTGTATCGCGGTCGACAATGAAACGCAGCGCCGGGATGGTATAATTCCCCGAATCGAATGCGGTGATGACAAGCGTTTTCGCCTGCTCGTACAGGACCGAAGCGCGGTTGACGAGCTTCGTGTGAATGCTATCGTCTTTTACGATCTCCACACCTTTCACCAGCGTATCGGAAACTTCGGGCCACGTCACAACTGATTTCTGCGAACCTTCCATGTAATGGACCGCCAGCTTCAGGTTTACCTGCTCGCCTATCCTGAAATTCGTCCGGTCGAGCACAGCTTCCGCCTCCACACGTTGCGCGTGCAGACCTGCGCAGGAAAAAATGCAGGTGAAGAAAACCAGGAGGCGAAGCATTCTCATTTCGAAACTCTTTTCTCTCTTTTCCGGAAGAGCGCGGACAATGTTTTGATATAATGATCGCCGGTAGCGATGTGTGCGGCGTCTATACCTGATTTACGGAACGTATCGTCGAGGTAAAGACGGTGTGTGCGTGCTGCACGTGCGTATTTCGTCCGCACACCGGGATCCGACGTGTCGACCCATTTCAAGTCCCCGGTTTCGTTGTCGACGAGCTGCACAAGGCCGATGTCGGGTAGCTCCGTTTCGCGCCGGTCGTACACGTGCAATGCGACCACATCGTGGCGCCGGTTGGCAATGCGCATCGCTTCTTCGAAACCGCCGCTCATGAAATCCGAAAGAATGAAAACGATGCAGCGGTTCTTGATCGCGTTGGTGCAGTATTCGAGCGCAGCGGCAATGTCGGTTCCGTTGCCGGAAGGTTTGTACTCTATCGATTCGCGGATGATGCGGAGGATATGCGGTTTCCCTTTTTTCGGCGGCAGGAATTTTTCCACTTTGTCGCTGAAAAAGATGACGCCGGCCTTGTCGTTGTTCTGGATGGCGGAGAAAGAAAGCACGGCGGCCAGCTCGGTGATAAGTTCCTGCTTGAGCTGCGCATGCGTTCCGAAAAAACCGGAGCGGCTGACATCGACGAGCAGCATCACGGTGAGCTCGCGCTCTTCCTGGAAAACCTTTACGTACGGATGGTTGAGCCGGGCGGTCACGTTCCAGTCGATCGTACGCACTTCATCGCCGGGCTGGTATTCGCGCACTTCGGAAAATGTCATTCCCCTTCCGCGGAAAGCAGAATGATATTCGCCTGAAAAAACCTGGCTGGTGAGGCCGCGCGTTTTCAGCTCGATCTTCCTGACTTTCTTCAGAATTTCCGCCGTGGTGCTCATCGTCTTCCGCTTTTATCCTGCGTGCTCACGGAACGTGAACCGTCGCAAGCACTTCATTGATGATCATTTCTGTCGTCACGTTCTCGGCTTCCGCTTCGTAGGTCAGCCCGATGCGGTGGCGGAGCACATCGTACGCGACAGCACGGATATCGTCGGGGATGACGAAACCGCGGTGCTGGAGAAACGCGTACGCTTTTGCCGCCTGCGCAAGACTGATGGAAGCGCGAGGAGATCCGCCGAACGCGATCATGGGCTGCAGTTTCTGCAGGCGGTAATCGTTCGGGAAGCGCGTGGCAAAAACAAGATCCACGATGTATTTTTCAATTTTCTCATCGAGGTAAACATCCTGCACGACTTTTCTCGCACGGAGAATATCTTCGGGATGAAGTATCGCCTGCGGTTTGCGCGGCGATGCGGCGAGTTGCTGCCGGATGATCCGCTGCTCCTCGTCCTTCGTCGGGTACCTGATCACCACCTTCAGCATGAAGCGGTCGATCTGCGCTTCGGGCAGCGGGTACGTTCCTTCCTGCTCGATGGGATTCTGCGTGGCGAGCACGAGAAAAGGTTCGGGCAGCGGGAACGTTTCGTCGCCGATGGTGACCTGGCGCTCCTGCATCGCTTCGAGCAGCGCGCTCTGCACTTTTGCCGGCGCACGGTTGATCTCATCGGCAAGAACGAAGTTCGCAAAGATGGGACCGCGGCGCACGGTGAATTTTTCCTGCTTCTGGTTGTAGATCATCGTACCGACGAGATCGGCGGGAAGAAGATCGGGCGTAAACTGCACACGGCTGAAGTCGGCATGAATAGTGGCCGCCAGCGATTTCACGGCGAGCGTTTTCGCAAGACCCGGAACACCTTCGAGCAGGATGTGGCCGTTGGAGAGCAGCGCGATGAGCAGGCGCTCGATCATTGTTTTCTGACCGACTATGGCCGTATCGAGTTCCGCATTGATCTTGTCCACGAAGGCGCTTTCCTGCCGTATCCGTTCGTTGACAGCCTGGATATCATTTATCATAAGAAGAAATTTTCGCTTTGGTGTGCTACGGACAAAGTTAACCGGAAGGTCTCCTAAGTAGAGTGAGGGGGTGTAAAATTATGTTAACGATCCGCACCATTGGAAAGTTCAAAGTTTTAAAGCCGGAAAATTCCGGGGTCCTGGTTTCACGTTTCCGGTTTGGTGACACGTGAAAGAAAGAACAGTTCAGAGATGAAGCGCCGGGTGAATAACCCGGATGAAGTGGTACGAGGCTGCGCACTGCGAGACTGAGCGCAGGTTGAAACCCGGCGTGCTGCAAAAACAACTCTCTGCAAGGCAAATGAATACCGGGAATGCGGGTAATGTTTGATCGCTGTACCAACATCTTTCAGTTTCCTTTTGACTACCTTTGCACAGGAATTTTCCGCAACCGCTCATGTCACGTTTTCACCGCTATTTTATCCGGCTTTCGTACAACGGAACCGGCTTCTGCGGCTGGCAGTACCAGCCGGGCATGGCGACGATACAGGAAACAGTGGAGGAAAAGCTCGGCATCATGCTCAGGGAAAAGATCGATGTGGTAGGTTGCGGAAGAACCGATTCGGGTGTGCATGCAAAAAAATATTTCGCGCATTTCGACAGCATAGCCGAAGGACTGGACAAGGACGAAAAAGTGATCTTCCGGCTGAATAAAATGCTGCCTGCAGGAATCGCCATACAGAAAATCCACGCAATGGCGGATAATGCGCACGCACGTTTCGCGGCGGTCGCCCGCAGCTACGAATACCACATCAGCCGCGTGAAAGATCCGTTCGGTCCCGACCTTTCCTGGGAACTGCACGAACAGCTCGACGTGAACGCGATGAACGAATGCGCACGAATTATTCCCGCGTACAACGACTTTGCAGCGTTCAGCAAAACAGGAAGCGACAACAAAACGACGCTCTGCAAAGTGACTGTTTCGTACTGGGAAGAAAAAGGAGACAAGCTCATCTACCATATTACCGCCAACCGTTTCCTCCGCAACATGGTGCGCGCCATCGTGGGCACGCTCGTGGAAGCCGGCAAAGGCCGGATTTCACCCGGAGATGTGCGCCGCATCATCGAAAGCGGTAAACGTTCGGAAGCGGGCCAGTCGGTTCCGGCGGAAGGACTTTACCTTTCCGATGTCCGTTACCCGGCCGCTTTTCAGCTGGAAGAAGAAGAATCCGTAATACAAGCTGCACATGAGTGAAGTTTCCGGAAAAGCGATCGATTTCAAGCTGCTGAAACGTATTCTCGGCTATACGAAACCGTACCGCGGATTGTTTTCCGCTGCGATCACGCTGACGATCACGCTTTCCTTCCTCAGCATCGTTCGTCCCATGCTCGTGCGCTACACGATGAATTCCTACGTTCATCTCCCCGGAAGCGCTTCCGACGAGGATTTCCTGAAAACAAAACTCATCCTCTTCTGCTCGCTGATGTTCGGCCTGCTCGTGCTGGAATCCGCCATGCAGTTCGTGAACAGCTACAGCACCAGCCTGCTCGGGCAGCGCATCGTGAAAGACCTGCGCGTTCAGCTCAACAAAAAAGTGCTGCATTTCCGTTCCGGCTATTTCGACCAGACGCCGATCGGCATGCTCGTTACGCGTGTCATTTCCGATATCGAAGCGATCAACGACGTCTTCTCGCAGGGATTCATCGTCATTGCCGGCGACCTGCTCACGATCATCGTTTACCTCGTGGCCATGCTCATTGTCGACTGGCGCGTGACGCTGGTGGTGCTTTCGACGGTGCCCGTGATGTTTTTCTCCACATGGCTTTTCAAGAACGCCGTGAAAGCTTCTTTCACCGACGTACGCAACCAGGTGTCGCGGCTCAACACGTTCGTGCAGGAGCACATTACGGGCATGAAGATCGTGCAGGTGTTCAACCGCGAAAAAGTGGAGATGGACCGGTTCATGGACATCAACAAGAAGCACCGTGACGCCAATATAAAATCCGTG
>DASTSF010000510.1:0-2813 GCA_035760825.1 Bacteroidia bacterium | reverse complement strand
CACAGGATTTCCGGCTTTTGGTGAAAACTTTACCAACTTTTGGGATGCTTATCCCAACTTTCCGGGGCGTATAACGTATCTTTGTTTAGAAGTAAAATCAATACCCGTTCTATGGATCGTGAGAAAACTCCAAACGAGAAGTTGATTGAGCGGTACGAAGAAATGAAACGGCTTCAAAGCTTTTCATTTTTTGAAGAAGAAGAACTTGAAGAGATCGCCGATTACTATCTGGCTAACAAGCAATTAAACAGATGTCTCGAGTTGCTTGACCTCGCACGTCAGCAACATCCCTTTTCTCCCCTTTTTCTTGTCCTCAAGGCACAGGTTCATGTGCACATGGGCGAAAACAGGGTAGCGCTCGATATACTTAACGAAGCGGAAAGGATGGAACCGTTTTACGGTGACATTCACATGACGCGCGGAAGCATTTACGGACAAATGGGCCTGCATGAAAAGGCCATCACGTCGTATACGCTTGCGGGCCAGTATGATATTCCTGAAGACGAGGTGAAATACTGGTGCGCTTACGAGCTGGGCAACATGGGCCGGCACGAAGAGGCGCTTCCCCTGCTCAAAAAGATCCTTCTTAAAAATCCGGATCATGAAGCTGCGATGAGCGAGCTCGCGTTCTGCTACGAAGCTTTTGCCGATATCGACGACAGCATCCGCTTTTTTACAAAGATGACGGACCTGCGTCCGTATAATTCCCTCGCCTGGTTCAATCTCGGCGTGGCATACAGCAGGGCGGCCGATTATGAAAAAGCGATCGGCGCTTATGATTATGCGCTGCTGATCCGCGAGGATTTTGCATCGGCCATTTTCAATAAAGCGCACGCGCTGGCTACGCTCGGCAGGCACGATGAAGCGATACAGCTTTTCCTCGAAACCTTCCGTTACGAGGAGCAGCGGGGCGACACACATTATTACATCGGCGAGTCGTACGAAAAAAAAGAGGAATGGGACCTCGCCATGATCCATTACAACAAAGCGATCAAGCTTTCTCCCGACCTGGCCGACGGCTGGCTGGGCATGGGTCTTTGCCTGGAAATGCTGGGACGCATGCAGGAAGCTATTCACTACGTGAAAAAAGCCATCGAGATCGCACCCGACAATAGCGAATACTGGTACACGTTCGGCGATATACAGGTGAAGCTCGGTTTCCAGGAAGAAGCGGAAGCGGCGTACCGCAAAGTGCTGGAGATCGAACCGGAGAACCCGGACATCTGGCTGGATTATTCCGGACTGCAGTTTGAAATGGAGAACGAGGACATTGCCCTCGAAACGCTGGCCGAAGGCATCAAGTTCCATCCGTCCAATGCCGAGCTGAATTACCGCATGTCGGCTTACCTGCTCAGTCTCGGCAAGAAGCAGGATGCCCTTTCTTATCTTCATAACGCGCTTCAGCTCGATTTCGAGAAGCACAACACTTTATTCGAATTTCTTCCGCAATTGAAAGAAAATACCGGTCTTGCCGAGATCATCGAATCCTACCGCAAGTAAGATTCCGGCCGTAACGTTTTCTTTTTGCATAGTTTTGCGGGAAATAATCAGCCCATGAACGTCAATCTCCCTCACGTACCCGACAGACCGGTCAAACCGCGCAAATCGGGGCTCACCATGGTCATGGACAAAGGCCTCGGTCTCAAGCAGGCCGAATTGCTGATGGAAACGAACACCGATTTCGTCGACCTGGTGAAGCTTGGTTTCGGAACATCCACCGTCACCCGGAACACCACGGAAAAAATAAAGCTGTACAAGGAAGCCGGCATGAAAGTGTATCTCGGCGGCACCCTTTTCGAGGCCTTTTATATCCGCGGCATGGTGGATGATTACATCCGTTTCGCGGAAAAACTGAAGCTCGATCATGCAGAAGTTTCCGATGGTTCCGTGGTGATGAAGCACAGCGAAAAATGCGAGCTCATCGCGAAGCTGTCGAAGCATTTCACCGTCCTTTCGGAAGTGGGATCGAAAGAAGAAGGCATCATCATTCACCCGAACAAGTGGACATCGATGATGCTGAAAGAGATCGAAGCCGGCTCGTGGAAGGTGATCGCGGAAGCGCGTGAAAGCGGCAACGTGGGCATATACCACCGCAACGGATCGGCGCACACCATGCTCGTGAACAAGATCATCACGAAAGTGAAGCCGGAGAACATCATCTGGGAAGCACCGCAGAAATCACAGCAGGTGTGGTTCATCAAGCATTTCGGACCCAACGTCAACCTCGGGAACATTTCATTCGAAGAGGTGATCCCGCTGGAAACGCTTCGCATGGGTCTCCGCGGCGATACATTCTTCACGTTCCTGCCCGACAAAATGAAAAAAACGAATTAAGACCAATCCATTTTTATGAAAGAGATCACAGTGCAGGAACTGAAGCGGATGAAAGATTCCGGTGAAAAATTCCAGCTTATCGACGTTCGTGAACCGCATGAAGCCGAGATTGCTTCCATCGGCGGAGAGCTGATACCGATGGGAGAAATACTTTCCCAGGCAGAGCGCCTTGCGAAAGACATTCCTGTTGTTGTTCATTGCCGCAGCGGCGCCCGTTCCGCCAGCGTGATACAGGCGCTGGAAAAGCAGGGCTTCTCAAACCTGCTCAACCTCAAAGGCGGGATCCTGGCCTGGGCAAAAGAGATCGACACTTCTCTTTCCACTTACTGATCCTCATTTCACTTTCCAGCGTCCTTCAATGGGATTCCTGCACAGCCTGATCGATTTTGTCCTGCACATCAACGATCGCCTTGATTTCATGGTGGCCGAATACGGCACTGCGATCTACGCCATTCTTTTCCTGATCATTTTCGTGGAAA
>DASTSF010000509.1:0-3377 GCA_035760825.1 Bacteroidia bacterium | reverse complement strand
CTCCGCGCCTCGATCATCGCGGCAAACAGCAGCCGGTCGACCAGCACTTCCGCGCGCGTGCGGTTGGGCACGCGGGTGAATTCCATCAGTTCGTTCACGTAATCGTCCTTCCGCTCCTTGCCGAGCACGCCGCCGCGGCTGACGATGAGCTCATGTACCTGGCGGAAATGTTCCAGCTCTTCGCGCGCGATCTCCGAAAGCTTCGAAACCATTTCTGAAAATTCGGGATAATGCACGATGAGCGAAATGGCGTTCGACGCCGCTTTCTGTTCGCAGTACGCGTGATCCGTGAGGATCTCATCGATATTGCTTTCGACGATGTTCACCCAGCGTGGGTCAGTGGCAAGCTTCAGTCCGAGCATGGCGAAGGGTTTTTTTCATAAAAAAAGTTCTGCAGCGAAAGCAGAATCATTTCGTTTTCTGGTACCCGATGAACAGGATGAAGCCCAGGAAAACGAGTACCCCGCCCCAGGCGTAGATCACCCAGCCGTCATTATGCTCTTTGCCCGTCACTTCGATCAGCACGGGCGTTGCGGGCATGTTCATGCTGAAATGCGATTTGAAAAAATCCACGTACTTGCTTTTCATTCCTTCCCACCCGATGTTGCGGATGACGCCCACGAACTCCGTCTGTTCCAGTATGCCGTTGTATTCGTCTTCTGAAATATCATCAAACTCCAGCATCACCTTCACCGGGTTGCCTTCCTGCCAGCTTTCATTCACCAGCGGAACATAAACTGTTTTGCTGACGGAAGAGGAATTGTCGCTGCTGACCGTGGATTCCATGGCCTGGCTGAGCGGGTGGCCGCTGATCTTCACGTTGTGCGAGGAAGGGAATTTCCCGCTGGCGATATCGTCCACGGTAACGGTGTCGAAACCGAAATCGAAATAGTGCAGGAGCTTCGGGTAAAAACCGAGCGAGAAAATGACAAACAGGATAATGCCGCCCATGACTGCGCCTTTTTTCGCAGGGTTCGATGTTTTCATCACCTTGAGCGCTTCTTTTTTGTCGAGGTGGTTCAGACTTTTGGAACCGCACCGCGCATCCAGCTCCTCGTTCAGCTCTTTGAACTTCGGCTCATTGTACTGGCTGTAGATCATGAGCTTTTTGGTCTTGCCTTTTTCGTTGAGGTACGTGATCATGAGCACATAGTACTGCGCATTCACCAGGAGATAATAATTGACGAGGTCGGAAAGCGCGAACCGGTATTTCCGTATCGGCCCCACCTGGGCGGCGAAGTTGAAATCGTCGATCGTCACCTTGATCGACATGGTCAGGTAATTGAAGCGGAATTCTTTCATGGGAGCAGAATTTTTTAGGGGTCAGGCGTTCATGTATTCGATGTGTTTTTTCACGTCGTCGAGAATGGAACGCTCCTCTTCGCTGACATTCCCGTCGGCGGCAGCGGCTTTTTCCATGATGCGGTAAACCTTCTCGCATTTTTTCCGCGACTCCGGCATGCGGATCACCAGCTGGCGGTTCCTGGCAAGGTCGATCATGCCGGCGATCTTGTTTTTGTCGTAACCGAGCTTTACGGCCAGCTGGTTCGCGAATTTGATCTCTTCTTCGTGCAACAGGCCGTCGGCGGCGATGATCACCATCACGTTGTTGAACGCATAATCGCGCACCTTGAACAGCGCGTCCATGTCCTCTACATCCGCTTCCGTCGCCAGTTGCGCGCCTTCGCTTCTCAGCTGCGAATAACCCTGCGCATCATCGAAGCGTGTGACGATCCATTCTGTTTTCGTGCTGTTCAGCAGCGATCCGCAATACGGACAGTTCATGTCGAGCGTATCCGTGAGCGGTCCGCCGCAGGAAGGACAGCTGTGCGCATAGAGCGAGCCTTTCGGATCGCCGGCGCCTGCATCGCGTGAAAGGATCATCATCTCGTTCACCGCGTAGGGTGCATAATCGATCAGCTGCAGCTGGCCGGATTCGACAGAAACGCGCTGCGCGGTGCGCTTGAGCATCACGACAAGATTGTCTTTTCCTTCGGCGGCGTAATGATTCATCACCGTCACGTTGTTCAGGAAAAGGCGGTTGAACACGAAGGGCGGTTCGGTCTTTATGCGTTCGGAAAGCTGCCCGAATAATTTGTCGTCGACAAAACGGCGCATACGTTCCGGCTGCTTCGTCACCAGCGCCGACATGATCTGCATATACGCATTCGACGCTTTGTCCTCGATCGACTGGATGGAGAACGATTTGTCGCCGGCCATCGCCTGCCTGATCTTTGCGGTGGAAGAACCGTCCATCGCCAGCTGCGCGCTTTCGTTCCGGTAATCGGCTGCCTGCGAAATTTCCGACAGCACCCAGTCGTAATCGCCGAGCGTGGTCGTCGTTCCGCAATGTTCGCACTTGCTTGTTTCGCCCATTTTTTCAGGAAGCGCGGCGCCGCAGTTGGGGCAATTCTGCGAATGGTAAAGATCTTTTTCCGCCACGCCGCTCTTGCGGATGAACGACCAGTATTCCACGTTCTCGAGACGGCCCGCCACGTTCAGCTGCGGGTATTTTTCGGTGATGAAATTATCCATCATCGTAAAATGAATGCCGACGTGTATGATGTCGAACTGCCCGTCGCTTTCGATGCGGTCGATGTGCATGCCCTGTATGCGGATGTCCTCCATCGTGTTTTTCTGCCCGAGCTTTTTCATCATCACGAACTGCGTGTTGAAGCGCTGCCAAACGCCGTCGGAGATCCAGCGCCGCACGCCGGAAAGATCCATGTTCATCCACGCCACCTGTATCGAGCTGAACGCAGTGGAAACTTTGGCGAGGAAGCCCTGCTCATTGAAGGAAGGGTTCCGCTGCAGGAATTCCGGTGAAACGGCGGACGCCTGCTGTCCCATGGAATCGAACGATGCGATGCGGTTGAGGCCGGAAAATGTTTTCGTTTTTTTTCGTGCGAGATAGAAGATGACGATGATCGCGCCGATCGTCACGAAATTCCACGGGAAAGGGATCAGCCAGAACAGGTAGTAAATGATCGTGCCGAGAAGCCCGCTGCTGTCACGGTCGCTTCCGCCGCCCCCGCCGCCGCCTGCGCTGGCGTATAGCGCCATGCCCGCAAGGACGAAAAGGATGAAAAAAATAATTCGGGCGTTGACGTTTCCGGACAGGGAACCAGGACCTTTTTTCATGGAGGACAGATGACTCGTGCAATATAATAAAAACGATTTCGAATGGTGGTTTAAGAGGCTGTTTAAAAATCATCCTTCGGTTTTGTTATGCGCCTTTCCCGTTCATACTTCGTTGTGTTTTTGGCGGCAGTGCGTTGCTATGGCCTGCAAAATACGCCTCGTCTGAACGAAAAATGCATCCTGACAAATTCCAAAAACGATTCTTAAACAGCCTCTAAGTCGTATTTTCGTTTCAT
>DASTSF010000508.1:0-2520 GCA_035760825.1 Bacteroidia bacterium | reverse complement strand
GCCGGAAACCGTTACGGAAGCGGTTCCGTCATTGGCACCGTTGCAGGTGACATCGGTTTGTGATGTGGTTGACGCAACAGGCAGGGAAGCGAATGCGACTGTAGTCTGCATATCACTGCCACATCCGTTCGTCACCGTGAGCGTGTAGATCCCGTTCGCGAGCGGTGTCGCCCCGGTGATCGAAGGCGTTGCGCTGTTGGATGAAAAGCTGTTGGGTCCGGTCCATGAAAATGTGAGCGGTGCGCTTCCGCTTGCCGCTGAATTGAAATTGATATCCGAACCGGAGCACACAGGACTTGTGTTGGTGATCGTTGTGATCGAAGGAGGTGTGTTGACGACGACCGTCGTGTTCTGTGAAGCGCTGCCGCACGCGTTCGAAAGGTTCAGCATGTACGTTCCGGCAGCTGCAGTGGTAACGCTGCTGATAGAAGGATTGGCGGTGTTGCCGGAGAAGCTGTTGGGGCCGGTCCATGAATACGTCAGCGGTGCGGATCCTGTTACAGCCGAAGAAAGATTCAGTGTGGAGCCGCTGCAGACCGGGCTGTTGGAAGACACTGTTGTTATCGACGGGGGAGAGCAGGGAGAAAATGCAAGACCGCGGAAGATCGTGTTGGTGGCGGCAGTGGCGAGCAACGTGGCGGAAGAGCCTGAAGATGCACCCGCGTCGGTGATGGAAATGATGCGGTTGGAACTGCTTTCCGCAGTCGAAGCGTAGACCACGGGATTGGTTCCGCTGAAATCAACAACGAGTCCGCGTGCCCCTGCAGTTGAAGCGTTGCCGCATTGGAGCGTGTACTGGAAAACCCACGCCGATCCGTTCCAGGTGAATTTTTCGATGCCGCCCGCCTGGGAAGAAGTGCTGGTGAAGCTGGCGTCATCTGCAACATAAAGTATCGTTGATGTGGAGTTGATCGCGAACTGGTAAGGGCTTCCGGT
Source organism: Bacteroidia bacterium (assembly GCA_035760825.1). Lineage (GTDB taxonomy): Bacteria > Bacteroidota > Bacteroidia > Palsa-965 > Palsa-965. Next base: position 1,584 of record DASTSF010000508.1, on the reverse strand, counting down.
AAGCGGAAGGATGAGTGAAGCTGCGCTTGCCGTCGTCGGCATGCCGGTGAACTGGTAAATGCCTCTTGTTCCTGCGCCGGCAGAGAACATCAGGTTGCCGTTGTAAACGGCCATGGCACGGTTGTTCGTGTTAGTTGAATAAACGATCGCCGGCGTTCCTGTTCCGAAATAGCACGCGCCTGTATTTGCGCCGGTAGCCCAGTAATTATTGTTCCCGTCGCTCGCCGCACCGCGGATGTTGTTGCCGCTGAAGTACGTGTTCGTGACTGACGGCATGGAATATGTTCCGGATGCATCCACCTGGCCGGTAACTCGTGCAACGGTGGCCGAAGTGGTGGAGGTAAGCCCGGTCGTTCCGGGAAGAGCATTGTAACCGGGAACAATAATGTAGCGCCCGTTTGCAGAAAGCGAGATATTTCCTTCGGAAGTTGCGGTACCGCTGGTCGTGATCACGTTCGGTCCCGCCACCGGAAGCGCAACGGAATTGGTGAGCGTGCCGGTGGCTGAATATTCCACCAGGAAGAGTGGTGCTGCAACACCACTGGCGAGCGCTGACGTTCCGTCGCCGACCTGCTCAACGACAATGTTCCCGGGTGTGAACATTTGCGCGGAGGCATTGTTCGTAAAGTTCAGCAGGGCGAAAAGCGCCGGACTTAAAAATGTGATTCTTCTGATCATGGCGGGTGATTTCTTTTGGAATGAATTCATGAAACGGGGGTTGTTGATTGATTTTGCATGACAAATAACCTGCGCTCTTTTTACATGATTGTTAGCGTGCAGTTAAGGATGAACGCCGGATCACTTCACAACAGGAGTATGTTGTGCCGGGTTAACGTTTCGTTTTTTCTTTCTTCACATCAAAATGACAATCAATAGAACGATTGACCGGAAGAACGGAACGAGAACGGATCGGGAAAAACATACCGCAGCGCGATCTCGAACCCGCCCTGCCTGCTGCTTGCGGCTTTCAGCGTTGAAACGTTGAAGTCATAGCTGAAGCCTGCGGCGAAGCTGGAATACTCCAGCATCATTACCGCAGCGACCGCATCTTTTGTGCGGAGGTAAGCGCCGAGTGAAAGCGCAGTCCCCTGCAGGTTGCCGTATTTCACATCTGTGCGCACGGTGGTGTAGCGGATCATCGTGCCTGCATAAATTTCCCTCGCGGTCCCCTGCATGGAATACATAAAACCGGGAACAAGGGAAAAGCTGCTGTAAGGAATCCCGATGATCGCGCTGCCGTGAATGCTCGTGCGCATGTAAAGTTTTTCGCCCGGCGTTTTGTAAAAAGAATACGCAGGCTGGTTCACATGAAAGAACCCGGCACCGAGGTTTATTTTCAGCTCGTGGTTGTTCGCTACCTGGTCGGAACGTGATGCATTTTCGTAGGTCCATACTATACCGGTTCCGAAATCCGCATAGCCGAACGCTGCGCCTGCGGAAGGTTCGCCCGAAGGAAGATTAGGGTTGAATGCATTTACGTCATATTGGTTTCCCCACTGGAACGCACTGTAATTCATGCTGCGCTGTGCGTAACCTGCCTGGATCCCTGCGCCGAGGCGGTTGTGCTCACCGAGGTACAGGTGG
>DASTSF010000507.1:0-3509 GCA_035760825.1 Bacteroidia bacterium | reverse complement strand
ACGGGAAGCGGCGCGTCCACCTACACGTGGCAACCCGGAAACCTCAGCGGCGCGTCCGTCAGCGATAACCCGGCGTCGGGCACTACCTACACCGTGACCGGAACGGATGCCAATGGCTGCGTGAATACATCCACTGTCAGTGTCGCTGTCAACCCGGTGCCGACGGTTTCCGCTTCCGCAACACCAGGAACAATCTGCGCAGGAAGTAATATTACACTTACCGGCAGCGGAGCGTCAACCTACAACTGGATGCCCGGAAATATCAGCGGATCGCCTGCTACAGACACTCCGCTTTCCACAACGACTTACACCGTAAGCGGAACCGATGTGAACGGTTGCTCAGGTACGGCAACAGTCGCTGTTACGGTAAATCCCGCACCGAATGTTTCTGCTTCCGCTTCAGCGAGCGGAATCTGTCTCGGAAGCTCCGTGAATCTTACAGCGTCGGGCGCTACGTCTTACCTGTGGCAACCCGTGAACCAAAGCGGCTCCGCAATAACCGATACGCCGTCGGCAACGACAACGTATACAGTAACGGGAACAGACGCTACGGGATGCTCGGGCAGCGACACCGTCTCTGTTTCGGTTTATCTCCAGCCGACGATCACCATTTCCGGCACCAGCCCGATCTGCCCGGGCAACAGCGTAACGCTTACGGCGAATGGGGGAACATCTTATTTGTGGCAACCCGGAAACCAGACAACATCCAGCATCACCGACACGCCTTCCAGCGCGACCACTTATTCGGTGACCGGAACCGACATTTCCGGCTGTTCCAACACGGCAACATTTACCGTCAACATCGATACGCCGCCTTCGACTCCGTCGATCATTGTGAATGGCGCAACGCTGACCTCGAGCGTCACAGGCTCATCCTATCAATGGTTCCTGAACGGAAACCCGATCGCGGGTGCAACCGGCCAATCGTACACCGCAACACAAACCGGGTCGTATACGGTTGAAGTTTATGACACTGCCGGATGCGGATCAGGGCAGTCTTCCGCTGTTGTGGATCCCACGGGAATCGCAGGAACGACGACCGACAATTCCGGGCTTTCTGTGACGCCCAACCCGAACGACGGTCACTTTGTGCTGACTTTCTCGAGCGCCAAACCGGAAAACTATGTGATTGAAATTCACAACATGCTTGGACAGGTCGTGTATTCTGAAAAGCTCGATAATTTCTCCGGCGACTACCACAAAGACATTGACCTTTCCGTGTATGGCCGCGGCGTTTATAGCATTCGTCTCCGCAGTGAAAATCACGAAACGGTCATCAAAACGATCACGTACTGATCATTTCGGGCTAATCCTTTAAAGGCCGTCAGTGACGGCCTTTTTTTGTTCCCGTCAGGATACTGAAATCAGGCCGCCTTGAACTACACCGCAAAACAAATAAGCGCGGATAGTATTGACACTGACCCGTTTCATGCGTATACTTGCTTTCCCGGTTGCGAAAAATTGCTGCCCGCCGGTTACGATAAACAACGTGTTCTTTATTGACCGGGTGTGGAAATTTCCCCTCTCACATCCCTACAGATTTAAGTGCAGCCAATCAGTAAGTATTATTATTTCAAATTACTTCTCCTTTCAAAAAAGAGAACTCGTTATTAAAACGCATACCTGACAAAACCATCTTTGCATGAAAAAAAGACTGCTTTTCATTTTGGGCGGAAGCCTTGCGTTCGGCGCATCTTTTTCCCAGAACCTGATCAATGCCTCTCTTCCTGCCTCTTCTGCTTATACGGCCAGCACATCGACTTCGGCCTATTACGACGTAAGCGGAAAATCAATGATCCGCTTCAACACGGATATCATTACTCAGCAGCAGATGGACCAGGTGAACCAGGACAGGCACGATTTCCTGGTGGCGGAAAACCCGAATTACGACGCCGACCGCAGCGCATACGAAGCCAATATCCAGCAATACATCGCGGCGCACGGTTCACAGGTTACCTCGCAGTCCGTTTACACGATCCCAGTTGTCGTACATGTGGTTTATAATACGACCACGCAGAATATTTCCGACAACCAGGTCTTTTCCCAGATCCAGGTTCTGAACGAGGATTTCGGCAGAACGAATGCCGATGCAAATACACATTGGTCGCAGGCGGCGAATACAACCATACAATTCTGTCTTGCGCAGCAGGACCCGAACGGCAATGCCACGAACGGGATCGAGCGCAGGCACATCACCACGAATGTTTCTTTCGGAACGAACGATAACGTAAAACATTTCAGCTCGAATGGCCTTGATGCATGGGATCCGACGCGTTACCTCAACATCTGGGTGTGCAACCTCGGCTCGAGCCTTCTCGGCTACGGCGAATTTCCGACAACATCTGTTTCGCAAACTTTCGGTGTGGTGATTCTCTATTCCGCCTTCGGAAGCAACTTCACTTCCTACGGAACGTTTGCCGACATCCAGTCGCCGTATGACCGCGGGCGCACCACAACACATGAGTTCTCACATTGTTTTAACCTTTATCACATCTGGGGAGATGATAACGGAGCGTGCACAGGAACCGATTACTGCGCCGATACGCCCAACCAGGCCAACGCGACAACCACGTGCTATACGTTCCCCCATACGGACGCATGCACCGGCTCCAGCCCGGGCATCATGTTCGAGAATTATATGGATTACAGTTACGACAACTGCCTTAACCTTTTCACAAACAACCAGAAATCGCGCATGCTGGCAGTGCTTTCCACTGCACCGTATAACGCGCTTACAACCTCCAATGGCTGCCAGGCTCCGTCTGCAAGTGTTGCTCCGGTTGCGGCATTTACCATGAGCGCAAGTTCTGTCTGCGCAGGAACGGCGGTGAATTTCACGGATAATTCCACCAACAGCCCGACCAGCTGGAGCTGGACATTCCCCGGCGGATCGCCGGGAACATCCACGGCACAGAACCCGGCGGGAATTACCTGGAGCGCTGCAGGCACATACACGGTTTCGCTTACGGCAAGCAACGGAAGCGGCAGCAATACCATCACACATACGATCACGATCCTTGCATTGCCAAGCGTAACCACCAGCACAAGCGGAGCAACGATCTGTTCCGGAAGCAGCACGACCATAACCGCCAGCGGAGCCTCAACCTATTCCTGGATGCCGGGAAGCCTTTCCGGAACGACGGTTACTGTTTCGCCGGCAACGACAACCACGTATACCGTTACGGGAACAAACGCGAACGGATGTACCAACACAGCGACAAGAACCATCACGGTGAACGCTTCGCCGACCGTGACAACAACGGCTTCTTCTTCGACAGTTTGTTCCGGAACAGGCGTAACGCTGGGGGCGTCCGGCGCTTCGACTTACAACTGGATGCCGGGAAATCACAACGGGCAGCCGTGGACAACCACGCCCACCTCAACCACAACATACACTGTAACCGGCACAAGCGCCAACGGATGTACCGGTACTGCCACAAGAACGATCACGGTAAACGCTTCGCCGACCGTGACGACAACAGCATCGCCGTCAACGATCTGTTCTTCCG
>DASTSF010000506.1:0-7458 GCA_035760825.1 Bacteroidia bacterium | reverse complement strand
GTGAAAAAAATGTGCGAGCCGTTCTTCGTTACGCTGCACGCACCGTCGTTCGCCATCGGCAGGTTCACATCACCTGCAACCGTCTGCGGCGTGTTCCAGTGTCCCGTTTTGCTTTCGGTCGCCTGGAACATATCGCTGTAAAGGTTCCCGGTGTTCGGATCGATCTTGCTTCCCGTCTGTCCCGGCCGTTTCGATGTGAACATAAGTGCGTTGTGCTTTTTATCGAACCAGGCAGGGCAGAAATCGCTGTATTCCGTGTTGAGCTCTTTCACGTTCGTTACTTTCCACCGTGTAGAATCGATCATCCATTGCGGCGCGAGCGAACAGGAAACAATTCCCGTATCCGCCGCCGGGTCGGAGGGCACGCGTTTTTTGTATTCCGTGAAATTTTCGAGCGCGTGCAGATAATCGCCTTTCATCATCTGGCATTGCGCGAGCCGCAAATAAACATCATCGCGATCGGTTTTCGCTTTGATGGCTTTCCCGTAATTGGTGATGGCGGCTTTCGTGTCGTTGTTCATCCGCGCGCATTCGCCCGCCTGGAAATAAGCGTACGCTTTCTGCGCTTTGCTTCCTGCTTTTGCAGCGGCACCGCTGTAATACTGCTGTGCGTTATAATACGCATTGCACGAATATTTGTAATCTGCTTTCCGTATCGCCTGCTGTGCATAACTGAAAACGGAAAAAGCAATTGCTGAGCTGAGTAAGATTATGCGTTTCATGTGTCCGAGTTTTTGTTGATCGTCGGACAGCGATGAAGGAAAGTGGCCGGCCAAAGCCTTTATCCTGTCTTTGCGGTTATAACCTGCGCGGGAAAAAAAGATACACGGAGCATTCCGGAAAATCCGTGCACGAGCTCAAAAAAAAAGACCGGTCTTCCACCGGTCCTTTCAAAATTTCCTTCACGTTTATTTCGTGAAAAGCATCTCGCGGTATTTCGGCAGCGGCCACAATTCGTCGGCCACGATCATTTCGAGCTTATCGACATGTTCGCGGATCACGTCGAAATAAGGTTTAACCTTATTGCAGTAAGCGTCCGCTTTCTTTTTCATGTCCTCGATGTTGTTCGCTTTTTTCCGCTCTTCGATCATGTCGTCGACATTTTTCTTGATGCCGCTTACATGCTCCGAAATTTCCGCGATCATCTCCAGCTGAACAGCGGCGGCCTTTTTGAATTCGGCGGCACCCATCACTTCTTTCAGTCCGCGCACATTGCTGATCAGCGTATTCTGGTATTGCAGCGCCGTAGGAATAATATTATTCACGGCCATATCTCCCATCACACGCGCCTCGATCTGAATTTTCTTCACGTACGTTTCAAGATGAATTTCATACCGCGCATGCTGTTCGCGTTCGCTGAGCACGTTGTGGCGCGCAAAGAGCTCGTGCGCATGTTTTGAGTTGAACGCTTCCAGCGCTTCGGGTGTGGTTTTGAAATTGTTCAGTCCGCGCTTCTTCGCCTCCTTCACCCATTCGTCGCTGTAACCGTTTCCTTCGAAACGCACCTTCTTCGATGCAACGATGTACTGGCGCAGCACCTGGAAGATCGCCTCGTCTTTCTCGACGTTTTTCGCCATAAGCGCATCCACGTCGTGCCTGAATTTTATCAGCTGCTCGGCCATTATCGTATTCAGCACGGTCATGGCGCCGGCGCAATTCGCGGAAGAGCCCACTGCGCGGAACTCGAATTTATTTCCCGTGAAGGCAAACGGAGACGTACGGTTGCGGTCGGTGTTGTCGAGGAGAATATCGGGGATCTTGCCGATGTTGAGCTTCAGCCCGGTTTTTTCATCAGGCGTCATTTTCCCGCTTTTCACTTTTGCCTCAAGTTCATCGAGAATAGCGGAAAGCTGCGAGCCGAGGAACACGGACATGATCGCAGGAGGAGCTTCGTTCGCACCGAGACGGTGGTCGTTGCTGGCGGAAGCGATGGCCGCGCGCAGCAGGTCGGCGTGATCATGAAAAGCTTTGATGGTGTTGATGAAGAACGTAAGGAATTGCAGGTTGGTTTTCGGCGTTTTCCCCGGGCTCAGCAGATTTTTTCCCGTATTCGTCGCCATCGACCAGTTGTTGTGCTTGCCGGAACCGTTCACACCTGCGAATGGTTTTTCATGAAGCAGCACGCGGAAACTGTGGCGGCGTGCCGTTTTTTCCATGATGTCCATGAGCAGCTGGTTGTGATCGACGGCGAGGTTGATCTCTTCGAAAATGGGTGCGCATTCGAACTGGTTCGGCGCAACTTCGTTGTGGCGCGTTTTGATCGGGATGCCGAGCTTGTGCGCTTCGATCTCGAGGTCGCGCATGAACGTCGTGGCGCGATCGGGAATGGAACCGAAATAATGATCTTCCAGCTGCTGTCCTTTCGCCGGGCTTGCGCCGAAAAGCGTCCGGCCGGAAATGGCCAGGTCGGGGCGTGCATTGTACAGCGATTCATCCACGAGAAAATATTCCTGCTCCCAGCCGAGTGTCGCGATCACTTTCGTAACGTTCTTGTCGAAATACTGGCACACATCCACTGCAGCTTTATCGAGCGCATAGAGCGCTTTCAGCAGCGGCGTTTTATAATCGAGCGCTTCGCCCGTATAAGAAACGAAGATCGTGGGAATGCAGAGCGTATCGCCGATGATAAATGCGGGCGAGGAGCAATCCCATGCCGTGTAACCGCGCGCTTCGAACGTATTCCGTATTCCTCCGCTGGGGAAGCTGGATGCGTCGGGCTCCTGCTGTACGAGCTGCGATCCGCCGAAACGCTCAATGGCTCTTCCGCCTTCGATCGGTTCGAAAAAAGCATCATGCTTCTCGGCTGTTGCGCCGGTAAGCGGCTGGAACCAGTGCGTGTAATGCGTGGCACCTTTGCTGGTCGCCCAGGCTTTCATCCCGGACGCGATCTGGTCTGCCATCTTGCGGTCGATGCGTTCGCCGCGTTCAATGGTGCCGAGAACGCTGGCCAGCGCTTCTTCCGAAAGGAACTGGCGCATGGCGTCGATACCGAAAACATTTTCTCCGAAATAAGAGGCGACACCTCCTGCGGGTGTTTCCACATTCACCGGCGTACGGTGCATGGTTTGCTCGAGTGCTTTGAAGCGGATTTGGGACATGGCTGCTGTTTTTTTGCGTTGGACGGCGCAAATGTATCCCAAAACAGGGGGTGTGTCTGAAAAAACAGTTCTTTTTTTATCAACACCCCCTAAAAAATTGGGGTACTACCCCAAAAACATCACTTTTTCCGGTTATACCCCTAAAAAAAAGGCCCTACCGGGCCTGCATTATCTTTTTATCGAACCGTCATCGCTGATCGGGTCGTCTGTTTTTTTCTCTTCTTCCGGAGGAGCGTCTTTCTTGTCATCCTTCAGCGCATTGCTGTAATGATTTTCGAGGTTGCTGACGCCTTCCTTCAGGTGGTTTTTCAGATTATCGGTGGCTTCACGCAAATCCTTGAGCGTATCGTTAAGGTTCATTCCTTCCTGCACTTCACCTGCGCTTTTTTCTATTTCCCGCTGAATTTCAGCCGTAGCGTTTTTCATTTCCCTCATCCCTTTCCCGAGCGCACGGGCCATGGCGGGCAACTTATCCGCACCGAAAAAGAAAAGCATGATCAGGATGATGAAGAATACTTCTCCGGAGCCCAGGTTGAGAAACAAAACGATCAGCGGCACATGGATCATTATGGAACAAAGTTAGGTATTTGTTTTCCCGTAAAGCAAAGCAGCCCCGTGTTAAAACCGGGGCTGCGATACTGTTGATCAATCGTGTTTTTATTTCTGCTCGTCCCTGTCTTTGCGGCGGTCGAAGTCGACCACGATAGGCGTTGCGATGCAGAGAGAGGAATAGGTTCCGATCACGATACCGATAAGCAGCGCGAAGGAGAACCCGCGGATCGTCTCGCCACCGAAAATGAAGATGGAAAGAAGAACGAAGAACGTGATCATGGATGTGTTGATCGTCCGCGACAGCGTACTGTTGAGCGCGTAGTTGATGGTGCTTGTTTTTTCAGCGGTAGCGAGATCCTTGCCCTGGTTGGCGAGGAATTCGCGGATCCTGTCGAACACCACGACGGTATCTGTCATGGAATAACCCATCACCGTAAGAATAGCGGCTACGAAATGCTGATCGACCTCCAGCGGGAAAGGCAGGATGCCGTCGAAAATGGTGTAGCAGGAAAGGACGACGAGAACGTCGTGCACGAGCGCCGCGACAGCACCAAGTCCGTACTGCCATTTCCGGAACCGGAAAAGGATGTACAGGAACATCAGCAGGCAGGAGATGATGATAACGATGAACGATTTATTGATGACTTCGTTCGCGATGGACGGACCCACTTTCACGGAGCTGACGATCTCGTATTTCATATCGCCGACAGCATGTTTGAGCCCGTCATTCAGCTTTTGCATCACATCCTTGTCGACATCTGTCGACACTTCGCTGACGCGGTAGTTCGTCGTGATCTTGAGCTGATCGTTTCCGCCTGCTGTTTTCACTTCCGGCGGTTCATTGTATTCGACTTTCAGGGCGTTGCGCACGGCTTCACGGTCGACCGCTTTCTCGAAGCGGACCGTATATGTACGGCCACCGCTGAAATCCACGCCTTTGGTGAAACCGTTGTGCTTGAAGTAGAAGATCACACCGAGAGCGATGATCGTTCCGGAGAACATATAATAATACTTCCGCTTCCCGACGAAGTTGATCTTCGCGTTACGCAGCACATTTTCTGTTCTCGGGGTGGAGAACGTTACTTTCTGTTCTTTCTTCAGCATCCAGTCGAAAACAAGACGCGTGATGAAGATCGCGCAGAAGAGCGAGCTGATGATACCGATGATCAGCGTGGTCGCAAAACCCTGTACCGGGCCGCTACCGAAGGAATACAGGATGATACCGAGAATAAGTGTCGTCAGGTTGGAGTCGAGGATCGAAGACATCGCGTGCTTGTAGCCGTCGGCGATGGCGTTCGAAAGACTTTTTCCTTCGCGTAATTCTTCACGGACACGTTCGAAAATAAGGATGTTCGCATCGACGGAAAGAGCGATCGTGAGAACGATACCTGCGATACCGGGAAGCGTGAGCACCGCGCCAAGCGAGCTGAGGATCCCCATTATGAAGAAGACGTTCACGAACAGGGCAAGGTCAGCCACCCAGCCGGCCTTGTTGTAATAGAATCCCATGTAAATGAGCACCACGATCAGCGCGACGATAAACGAAAGGATACCGGAACGGATCGCTTCCTGTCCGAGCGTAGCTCCGACCACCGTTTTCTCGACGATGTTCGTGGGAGCGGGAAGCTTGCCGGTGTTAAGAACGTTCACGAGGTCATCCGCTTCTTTGTTCGAGAAAGATCCGGTGATAGAGGAAATGCCTCCTGTGATCTCGTTCTGAACATTCGGGAAAGAATACACGTAATTATCGAGCACAATCGCCACGCTGTGGCCGACGTTCGCCTTCGTCAGGCGGGCCCAGTTGCGGGCGCCTTCGGCGTTCATGGTCATCTGGATCTCGGGGCTGCCGGTTCCGTTCATGCGGTCGAACACCTTGCGGGCTTCGGTGACAACATCACCCGGGAGAGCCGCGCCGTTGTTCTGCTTGCTGCCCTTCAATGCGATGAGCCAGAGGAAAGGCTGTCCCGTTTGCGTATATTCCGGTTTTACGGTCCACGCAAAATGAAGATCGCGCGGGAAAATGGGAGCGATTTCGGGACGGCGCAGCAGCTCGCCGATGACGGACGTATCCTTGATCAGCGCACCGAAGACGATCGGTCCTTTATTATTATACGGGTTCCCTGCGACGATATGATCGAACAGGGGCTGCGCTTCTTTCTTGCCGGCAGCGGCATTCGCTTTTTTCGTGGTGGAATCATTCGCTTTCTTGAGGCTGTCGACGCGTTTCACATCATTATTGAACGCGACTTTCGCCATGCTGTCGGCTTTGAGGGAATCTTTTTTGGTCTTTGCCGCCGAATAATCAGCCCTGAGCTTGGCGGAATCCGCGTGCAGCGTATCTGATTTGTACCCGAGCAGCACTTTCAGCTTTTCGTTCGCGTCATTTACTTTCTGCGCGATGTCATTCACCTCGTAGGTTTCCCAGAATTCGAGATTCGCGGAAGCCTGGATAAGCTTTCCTACGCGTTCTTCATCCTTCACACCCGGAAGCTCCACGAGGATACGGTTGGTTCCCTGGAGATGCTGGATATTCGGCTGTGACACGCCGAATTTGTTGATACGTGTTTCCAGCACGAGCTTCGCACGATCGACGGCCGCATCTGCCTCCTTGCGGATAGCAGTGAGCACCTGGTCATCCGTGGAATTATACGTGATGTCGTATTGCTTGAGCTGGGAAGCGAAGAGACTGGAAAGACGTCCCTGCGGATTCACTTCATGATACGCTTCACCGAAGAGCGTTACGAAATCCTTATTGGAATTCGCCTGCGCGGCCTGCGCTTTTTCAATGGCCTGCGTAAAGCCCGGATCAGTGGAATAATTGGACAGGGCCTTGACGATATCCGGGGTGGAAACCTCCAGCGTAACGTTCATTCCGCCCTTGAGATCGAGGCCGAGGTTGAGCTCCTTATCCTTACAGCTTTCGTAGGTGTACAGCTTCAGGTAGATCTTCTTTCCTGCGATGGAATCTTCGAGGAAAAAACGTTCGCGCGCGGTTAGCACCGAATCGAGGATCTTCGCTTTAAGAACGGGATCGCCGCCTGAACGATCCTCTGCCATTTTAACAATGGACGGGTTAGTAATGTAGTTCTCCGCGTACTGGTGGGCTTTTTTCTCCCAGCTGTGGGTTACGAACGTGAACGAGAGGTAAAACAGACAGCTCGCCGCCATCAGAATGGCGAAAATCCGGATTGCTCCTTTAATGTTTTGCATAGGTATTAATCACTTAACCGGGGAAAAGCCTGACTCAACCAGCCGTACCGTTCCCAAATTGTGGGGTGCAAATATAGAAGAAAAACCTAACTACCCAATTCAAAACCAGTCCGGCAGGATCGATTTTGGCTTATCTTTGTTTATCTCCCCGCCGGCGTCCGGAAGTCTCATAAAAATCAGTTGGCATGAAAAGACTTTTCCACTTCGCACCGCTTCTTTTTCTTCTTTTCGCGGTAACGGGTGCCGGTGCACAGTCCATTGCCGGGTTCTCCCGCGTCGATTCCATAGCGGTGTACGATGGCGGACAGCTGCGCAACCCGTGGTCGGGCGGACATAATTACTGCCAGCTTTCCGAGATCGATCTTAACGGCGACGGCATCAAGGATCTGTTCGTATTCGACAGGTCGGGAAACAAGATCACCACCTATATTAACCTCGGCACACCGAACCAGGTGGATTACGTGCTCGCTCCTGAATACGTGAGCCGGTTCCCGCTTATGCACGACTGGTGCCTGCTGCGTGATTACAACTGCGACGGCAAGGAAGATATTTTTACCTGCTCCATTGCCGGGTTTGCGATATACAAAAATGTTTCCAC
>DASTSF010000505.1:0-3429 GCA_035760825.1 Bacteroidia bacterium | reverse complement strand
AAATGAACATACATCTCTGTCCGAATGAGCAGCAGGCTTTCCGTCATAATTGTCAGTTATAACGTGCGGGAGCTTCTCAGCAACTGCCTTGTTTCGCTGCGGAAGGAACGGACGGATTTTGCTGTGGAGATCATCGTGGTGGATAACTGTTCTACGGACGGCACGGATGCCATGATGCATACGGATTTCAGCGATGTCATCTTTATCGGGAACGGGATCAACCGGGGATTTTCCGGCGCCAATAACCAGGGTTTTGAAGCGGCTACGGGAACGCATTTTTTTATGCTCAATCCCGATACCGAAGTGAAACCCGGCGCGCTGCAGAAGCTGATGGATCGTTGTGTGAAGCAGGAGCGTCTCTGCATTGTCGGACCCAAACTCCTGAATTCCGACGGAACGTTGCAGCGTTCGGCATGGAAAGTAGAAACGGTGTGGCATTATTTCCTCGATATTTTTTACCTGCGCACGATCGTATGGAGCGGGTTGTACCCGGAGAAGAAATTTTCCCGGGAATTTCATCCCGAAGCCATGTCGGGCGCCGCGCTCTTCTTCCCGCAGAAGCTGTACAAAGTTCTTGGCGGACTCGACCCGGTGCTTTTCTGGATGGAGGATACGGATTTTTGCTACCGCGCGGAAAAGGCCGGCGCCGGCTGCCTGTTTTTCCCGGGTGCGGAAGTGGTGCATCACGTCGGGCAGAGCGCGAAGCAAAACCTGAAAGTGACGATCCCGAACCAGCTCATCAGCAAGCTGAAGTTCTGGCGAAAGCACAGGAGCCGCTTTACCGTCCGTGTGGCGAAATGGATTTGTTTCATCATCATCATTACGCGCATTGCGCTTTTTACGTTGCTCGCTGCAGCCAATGGAAAATACCGGGCGAAACGGGAGGCGTACATTTATGCGCTGAATAAATGGTACCGCTTTTTTTACATGAACGATAATTCCCTTTTGTGATGGCCCGCAAAATCCTCCTGCTCGCCGATGCTGACTCTGCGCACACGCGCAGGTGGGCGCTTGCGCTCGCGGAACGGGGATTCGGCATTGGTATTTTCAGCCTGCGGAAAAGCGTTGCCGGTTGGGCAAAGGGAATCAGCAACATCCGCATTTACGATGAGCACGCGTTAAGCGACGATACGTTTCACAGCAACGTCTGGAGCAAGCTGGCTTATTTTCGGATGACGCCGAAAGTGAAAAATGCGATAGCCGGTTTCAAACCGGATGTCGTGCACGCGCATTACGCCACCAGCTACGGCCTGCTCGGGAGGAAGAGCGGTTTCCACCCGCTGGTCATTTCCGCGTGGGGAAGCGACGTGATGGATTTCCCGTCGAAAGGAAGGCTGATGAAGAACATGCTCCGCAAAAATTTTGCGGCGGCGGATGCGCTGCTCGCGACCAGCCCGACCATCGTGAAATACATGAACGCGATCACCGGTAAAAAGATCATCATTACGCCTTTCGGTGTCGACACGTCCGTGTTCCGGCCGCTCGAAAAGGAACGGAAACGGGAAGATGGAAAGATCGTGATCGGCCTGGTAAAATCGCTGGAACCGGTGTACAACGTGAGCGTCGTTATCGACACGTTCGGCGCGCTTCTGCGGAATAATCCGGGAAGAAAGATCGGGTTGCTTATTGTCGGCGACGGGACGCAGCGGAAAATGCTGGAAGAAAAAGTGCGTGAAATGCACATTGGAGAACAGGTGACATTTGCCGGGAAGGTCGATCACCGCGAAGTCCCGTTATGGCACAACCGCATCGACATCTTCGTGAACATTTCTGCGTACGAGAGCTTCGGCGTCTCCGTGCTCGAAGCCATGGCCTGCGAAGTTCCCGTGATTGTTTCGGATACCGGCGGTCTTTCGGATATTGTCGACGAAGGCGTCCAGGGATTCCGCGTTCCGGTGAATGATATTGCTGCGACGACACTCGCGATGGAGAAGCTGGTGACGGATGCGGATCTTCGCATGCGCATGGGAAAAGCCGGTCGCCTGAAAGTCTCTGAAAAATATGAATGGGAAAATAATGTCGGTGAAATGATAGATGTTTATAACAGCCTTTTATGATCGCCGTTTCAGTCGTCATTCCGTGCAGGAATGAAAAAAAATACATCGGGAAATGCATCACCTCCGTGCTGCAGTCGGATTTTCCATACGGGGAATTTGAAATTCTCGTCTGTGACGGGAAAAGCGATGACGGAACAGCGGACATCATCCGCGGGCTTTCTGCGCAGCATCCGAATGTAATTTACGTCGAGAACCGCGAGCAGGTGACGCCGTACGCGCTCAATTATGGCGCGAAAAAGGCGAGGGGAGAGGTTGTCATCATTCTCGGGGCGCATGCCGAGGTGGATAAAAATTACCTGAAACTCTGTTACGAATTTTTGCGGGATGAAAAAGAGCTCGGCTGCGTCGGCGGTTTGCTCGACAATGTTTTCGAAGATGAGATTTCGGAAGCGATCGCCGGGGCGATGTCCTCGCGTTTCGGGGTGGGCAATGCGCATTTCCGGACGGGAACGGCGGAAGGTTATGTAGACACGGTTGCCTTCGGTGCTTACAAGCGGGAAGTGTTTGAGAAAGTCGGTTATTTCGACGAGGAACTGGTGCGCAACCAGGATGATGAATTCAATTACCGCGTGACGAAGGCCGGCTACCGGATACGTCTTTCGAAAGATATCCGCGCGAAATATTATGTGCGTGCCGGTTTCCGGAAATTATTCCGCCAGTATTACCAGTACGGCTACTGGAAAGTGTACGTGAACAAAAAACACAAAGCGGTGACAACGATGCGCCAGCTGGTTCCGCCGGCATTCGTTGCGTTTCTCATTGGAGGGGCGCTCCTTTCGGCGCTGCTGCCATTCGCATGGATGATCTATGCCGGGCTGCTTGCGCTTTACCTGCTCGGCTCGTTCGTTTCCGCCATTCCCGTCGCGAAAAACCCGGCAGGTTATTTCCGCACCGTCATCTCATTCTGGATCCTGCACGTCAGCTATGGCGCAGGTTACCTGGAAGGAATTTTTCATTTCATCGTGCTGGGCCGGAAACCTTCGGGAGGAAGACAGGCCTCGAGCCGCTGATCAGCGGATCTCTTTCGTGCAGAGAATGGCAAATGCTTTTTTCGGGCGCGTCTCCATCCGCTTTTGCGTAAGCAATGAAATTCTTCCCCAGAAAACCTTCGGCCACCACCGGATCACGGCAAATTCGCCGCGCAGCGGCTTCCACCCGTTGATGCCTTTCACTTTGTAGCCGAGCTTTTCCATTTCCTCCACGTCCCAGCCGGAAAGATGCACCTGGTATTTATTGCCGTCGTATTCACGCTGCTCGAGAAAACCGTTCGGCGTAAAGATCACCACTTTTTTTGCCGCGAGCTTTTCCATCATTTCGATCAGCCTGTAGCCGTCTTCTTTTTCCAGGTGCTCGATGAGGTCGGATGCAACAA
>DASTSF010000504.1:0-5902 GCA_035760825.1 Bacteroidia bacterium | reverse complement strand
CCACAGCCCGGGAACGAGGTAAAGTGCGAACGTGAATGAAAGCAGCGCCATCATCAGCCGGCCGGTGGAAATATGCTGGATGTCGCTGTCGTGCGAAAGTTTCAGTTTGCCGAGAAGATAGAGGCCGAGCAGCATAGCGGTGATGATCCACACGCCGAGGAAAATTTCGCGTTTGAAAAATCCCCAGTGATACGCAAGATCGACGGTGGAAAGGAATTTCATCGCCAGGGCGATCTCGACAAAACCGAGCGTCACTTTCACCGAGTTCAGCCAGCCGCCGGATTTGGGAAGCGAGTTCAGCCAGCCCGGGAACATCGCGAACAGCGCAAAAGGCAGCGCCAGCGCCAGCGCGAACCCGGTCATTCCAATGGCAGGACCAAGATAGCTTCCGCCGTGCGCGGCTTCCACGAGCAGCGTGCCGATGATCGGGCCCGTGCAGGAAAATGAAACGAGGCAGAGCGTGAACGCCATGAAGAAAATACCGATCATTCCGCCGCGGTCTGATGCTTTGTCGATCCGGTTGATGAACCCGGAGGGAAGCGTGATCTCGAACGCACCCAGGAAAGACATCGCGAAAATGATGAAGACAATAAAGAAGATGAGATTGAAAACAGCGCTGCTCGCCATCGCGTTCAGCGCATCGGGACCGAGCGGGATCGTGATGAGCATGCCCAGCAGGACATAGATCACGATGATCGAAAGCGCATAGGTGAACGCGTTGCGCAAACCTGTTTTGCGGTCTTTGCTGCGCTTGGTGAAAAAGCTGACCGTAAGCGGGATCATCGGGAACACACAGGGCGTTATCAGCGCGGTAAGTCCGCCGAGAAAACCGAGGATAAACACGAGCCAGAATGATTTCGTATCGGCCGCGTCGGTGCCGTGCAGCTCCGCGTCACTCGGTTTTACGAGCATGAATTTACACCCGGCCGTGTCCACCACCGGGTGACCCGAATGATTGCCCATCGCACCGGCGATGGCAGCCTGTATCTCGTTTTTGCAATTGCATCCGCCGCTGTTCTGATCCTGCGGAAGAACAGGATTCATAATTCCTGTCGGTCCTGTTGCGCCGGGCATTCCTGCTGTCCCCGTTCCGCCGGTGGCGCCGGTTTTCCCGGTTGCTCCGCCTGCGCCATTGGTACCCGTGGAACCGGTTGCACCCGTGCTGCCGCTGCAGGCGGTGCCGTCGATGGAAAAAGAAAAAACAGGCTGCGGGTAGAAGTTCACGCACATGCCGTCGTTGCAGGCCATGCCGTCGATGACGCCGGTGACTTTGAAAACCTTGTTCGACTTCACGCGGATGCGCTGGTGGAATTCAGCTTCGTTCTCGAAAAATTTGATCACCTGGTTATCGAAAACAGGTTCCGCTTTTTCGATCGGCTTCGGTTCGGAGGTTTTCCCGACCAGCTCATAATCGCTGCTTGCATCGAACGTGAAAGAAGTGGGAATGGGACCGTTGTCCGTCGGGATCTGTGAATAGAGGTGAAATCCTTTCTCGATCGTCGCTTTGAAAACGAGATCATATTCGCAATCGCTGATCTTTTTCGAAGAGTAGCTCCACGTTACGTGAAAATTCGGCGGCTGCTGCGCAAACAGGTGAGTAACGGAGAGAAAGAGGACGGAGAGGAAAAAATTCCGGTAGAAATACTTCATAGCACGGGCATAAAAAATTTTCGGTCGCAGGGGATTCCCAAAAATAAGGGCTTTCCGCTCACGACCGAAAATAGATCAATCTGCGCTGATGATCGGGCAAAAAATGTTAAGGTTCTACAGTAATTGTAAAATCCTCATCGTCCGGGGGAAGTATTTCGCCGTCGCGGTTGAGCATATAGTTGATCATGCATTTGATGGCGAACGTCGTCTTTTCCGAGTATGTGATGTGCTGAACATAATTCGCAGTTCCTTCGAGGCAATTTACTTCCATTCCCAGTTCAGGCTGGTAAAAGGAGGTGTATTTGCCGGATTCGATCGGAGAACCCACAACAGAATAGCTGGGATTCGGATCGAAGTCGATGCTCGTCGGAAGAGGTCCGTCCGTATTCGTCATATTCTGTGAATACATGCGCCATCCGCCGGGAATATCCGCTTTGAAGTGAATATCCGCCTGGCCGTCGGCTGTATGGATGACATAAGCCGTCCATTTGGCCCTGACCGCGTTCTGGGAATTTCGGAAACCGAAAGAAAGCGAAGTCAGCAGGATCAGCACGACCACCATGCCGAGGCTGGTGATTTTTCCGGGAGATTTCATAATAAGGTTAGGTTTTCAGGTTAACTGCCTTGGTAAAGGTAATCCACCTAAACGGTTATTAACAATGACTTGTTACAAAAATCTGGAAAAAATAGCCGAACAGGGCTTTTCAAATTATAACTTCCACGATTCTGTGGATGGGCATCGTGGTGCCGCTCTTTAGCACGATCCGCTGGTCTGTAACCGCCCAGACAGTTGTCTCGACAACTTTAAGTCCTTGATTATCACGAAATAATATCTTCACTTTGGCGTGGTCCAGGTTGCCCAGCGAAAGGGCTTTCATAAGGTCGTGCCTTCGTTTTGCAATTTTGTCAGTTTCCGGCAAGACTTCATCCACCGGGAAGGAGAGGTTGATTACCAGGCTCTTATCTATAAGAACCGGGAATTCGGCGATCTGTATCATGGGAGTGGTGTGTGGTTTGCCTGATTATACGCGGGCAGGCCGGGCAAAAGTTCCGCAGGTTATTCACCTTCCTGCTGAAATTCGATGAATGGAAACGTCCCTTCTCAGTTTTTCTGTTCCTCAATGGCTCTTTTCAGCTCGTCGGGTCGCTGAGTGCCGATACGGTAAATGATGCCGTCGCGCGTAAGCAGCTCGATGGCCTCGTTCCCGTGCGTATAAAAACGTATCCTTCCTTTATTATGGAGGTTGTACACCGGGCGGTTGAAGAAGGAAGGCTTCAGCTTTATTTTTTTTACTTCCGAAATGCCGCTGAGATCGATCCTGACTTTCCGGGCCGACAGGAAGCCGTCGATGATAATGGCCGTGGGAATAACCTTCGTACGCATGTGGATGATGAACAGCAGCAACGCGGAAAGAAAGAGGATGGAAATTCCCAGCACGAAAAAGAGCTGACCCGAATGATCCTTCCCCGGATATTCACCGATGCGGAAAAGCGCGAGGTTTACCGGCTTGGGGTTCTCCGACCAATAATAAGCGACAAAGCAGAAAACGGAAAACAGCAGGCGGCGCAGGATCGAATGCCGGTTCATCCCGATGAATTGTTTCTCCTCGAATAATACCTCCGGCTTATCCATGAAAAAAAGAAGGATTGAATTCAAGCAGCAGGACGTTTTCCGTGCGCTCTGTTACCCTGAACTTTTCAGCGATGCGGTAGCCGGGAACCCAGATGATCTCGTCGCCGGAAACCACCACGGGGGCTGATCTTTTCAGGTGTGACGGGATTTTCAGCTCGTTGAGAATATCGCTCACTTTTTTCTTTCCGTGCAGCCCGAGCGGACGCATGGAGTCGCCGGTGCGCCAGCAACGGATATGCGGAGGACCGTTTAATTTTTTCGCATCCACTGCAGCGACCCATTTTCCGGAAGGAACTGTTCCTGAAAATTTTTCCTCGCGCAAAGTGAAGCAGGTCGAGGGATCCGGTTCTCCCGCGCTGTTTTTCAGCACGAGCGAATCGATCTCTTTCGTCAGCGCCAGCTCGCCTGCAACTGCTTTTTTTCCTTTTTCTCCTTCGAGAACGGACAGGATCTCTTTTCTTTCACAGCGGGCGAACCCTTTTTCTTTCAGAAAATATTCCAGGAAAAGAATGCTGTTCTCCCAATTCTTCATCGCGCCGATGCTGATGCGGACGGCGTTCTCTTTTGTCGTGCAGCATTCGCTCTCCCATCGTTTCATTGCCGCTGAGATCATGTCCCGGCTGTCCGCCACATGACCGAACGTCGCTTCGAAACCCGAAAAGCCCTGGGGGATTTCGTTCGCCAGTTCCGGAAGAAGATGATGACGGAACCGGTTGCGCGTATAATGATCCGTCGTGTTGGAAGAATCTTCGCGCCAGCGGATCTTGTTTTTGCGGGCAAATTCCAGGATATCTGCACGGGTGAATGAAAGCAGCGGGCGGATCACTTTTTCGCGCACCGGTGCAATGCCGCCGAGACCTTTCAGTCCGCTCCCGCGCGCGAAATTCAGCAGCGCGGTTTCCACGGAATCATTCAGGTTGTGCGCCGTGGCGATGCGGCTCATCCCTTCGACGTCGCGTACGTTCTCAAAAAAACGGTAGCGGATCTTCCGCGCTTTCTGCTGAACGGAATCCTCCGGGGAAATTTCTTCCGCCGTACATTTTTTCAGGTAGAACGGAACGGAAAATTCAGCCGCAAGCTCCGCCACAAACTTTTCATCTTCATCCGATTCGCTTCCGCGCAGCCCGTAATTCACATGCGCAACGGCAAACGGAATTTCACCCGCATGCAGCAGCCACGCCATCACCATCGAATCGATCCCGCCGCTGACGCCGGCGAGAACCGTTTCTCCCTGTGCGAGACCGCAACGGCCATAAAGTGATTCCCTGAAACTTTCCTTCGAAAGCATGGCGTGAAATTACGCCCTTTTTCAGTCGGCGCCGAGCGCACGCAGCAGCGTTTGCGCTTTGAGCAGGCATTCTTCGTATTCTTTTTCCGGGTCGCAGTTCGCCGTGATCGCGCTGCCGGTCATAAAGGAGAGATAACCTGTCGCGGCGTTCCACTGGATGGAACGGATGACGACGTTCAGGTCGAAATCGCCTTCCGGTGTGAAATACCCGACGGAACCGGAATACAACCCGCGCCGCATGTTTTCAGATTCTTCCGCCAGCTGCATGGCGCGGATCTTCGGTGCGCCGGTCATGGAGCCCATGGGAAAGGTGGCGCGCAGGATGTCTTCCGTGCTTTTTCCTTCCGCCACGTTTGCGCTGACCGTGGAGATCATCTGGTGAACGTTCGGAAAGGAATAGATGCCGAACAGCTCATCGACTTTCACGCTTCCTCTTGCTGCGATCTTCGACAGGTCGTTGCGCACAAGATCCACGATCATGACGTTCTCGCTGCGCTCTTTCGGATCGTTCAGCAGCTCTTCTGCAAGACCCGCATCTTCCTTTTCATTTTTCCCGCGTGGTCTTGTTCCTTTGATCGGCTGCGAGAGAATGCGGTCGCCGGTTTTTTCCAGGAAGCGTTCCGGGCTTGCGCAGACCAGCCACGCATTTTTCCAGCGGTACAGCGCGGAAAACGGCGCGCGCGAGATTTCATTCAGCCGCAGAAACAGGGAAGGCGGATCGATGGCAACATTCTCTGCAAAAAATTCTATGCAGTAATTTATTTCATAAATGTCACCGCGGCGGATGTGTTCCTTCAGCTTCGTCACATCCGAAATGTATTTTTCTTTCGTGGTGCGATGACGGATCTTTTCCCGCGGGAATTTTTCCCGCGGAGAATTTTGTTTCGCACTATATGCTTTGAAAAAATCTTCGCCCGGGGAAACGATGTCATCACCGGAAGCGCGGAAGAAATAGGCGGGAGCGAAAAAGCCGTAACCGGGAAACCCGATCCTGTCCGTGTAGGCGGAATGCAGCTTTTCCACGTGGTTCTTCAGGTCGTAGGAAAGATGACCGAACAGGAATTGATGTGTGCGTGGAAAAGACGGAAACCCGGTTTCTGCTCTTTCAGCCGAAAGGGAAAAACCTGCGCAGATGTCGAATTTCCGTTCCGGGGCTTCGTTCGCCGCGAGCACGCAGGCGAAAGGAAAATGGCCGGAGCAGTGAACGATCTCAGACAGGGAAGTCATGCTATGTTTTCAGCTAAAACGATATAACCGGCGCATCCGCGAACGGAGCTCAATATTACTCAAATACATGGACGATGAACAGGTCGCAGTGTGATTGCCTTACC
>DASTSF010000503.1:0-16435 GCA_035760825.1 Bacteroidia bacterium | reverse complement strand
AAAGCGCTGCTCAAGGTGCTCAAAGCAACTTTTCAGAAGCTGGGTTACGAAGTATGCCATTCCACCGGCGAAACACCCGACGCCGGCGGAAACTGGCAGCGCTTCGAGATCAACCGGAAAATCATCACGGTTGCAGGACGCCCATCAGTCTCTGATGGCCCGCCACTACCCCAGAAGCCCGACGATCTTCCGCCCATTCATATCTGGGACGAAAAACTGTGCCCGTTTGCTGATAACTTTTTCCACCTCGACAATTATTTCCAGTGGATAGGAAATATGGACAATGCCATCGCTTCGAAAGCGGAACCAAACGAAGGGTATTATTTCCTTGCCAGCCAAAGCCATTACCCGGAGGACTTCCCTCATCCGGGTAATGGTGCTCTCGACAAAGCCATACACAAAGCCGTCAACTTGTTTAACGAGCAGGTATGCCAATTAGGCGCCTCACCAATGGCCATCCCTCTTCCCGTTATGCTGTTTCCAATGGGAAGTCCTGTGAAAGGCGGGCCGGAAGAGGCCTGCAATGATATATACCATTTCCTGAGCATGAGTTACGTAAACTGTATCGTCGAGAATTATATGACCGATACCGGGTGGCGAATAGTCAATGTTTACCTGCCGGATTTCAGGGAATCTCTGGAGGAAATTCACCGGCAATCTATAAATCAGAACATTCCCCTTACCCAAAGCGATTTCCGGAAAGGAATCAGTCCCTTGTGGGAAGTCGTCTATGGAGAACAACTTGCCGATGACAAGATAACGAAGGAATCCCTGGAGAATTTTATCTATAGCGTCCAGCACAAAATTGCTGCCGGGCTTTACCGGCTTGGCTTTACCAATGTGTGTTTTGTGCGTCATCGCTTCCATGCACTTTCCCACAAGCGGGGCGCGCTGCATTGTATTACAAAAATTGTGTAAGGGCTTCCCGGTATCCCGGAAAAGCTCAAACATTACCGGCAAAAAATTTTAATACCCGCCGCACGAAAGAATTCCCGTTGCAGGTTGTAAGCAGAAAAAACATTGCTCTGTCAATACGCCCCGCAAGCCGGAAAGGGAACCAGGCAGGTGAAATTCAAAACCAACCGGGACATTGAACAAACCCACATAAAACCAGCTCCATGTACAAACACTTCTCCTCTGCCCTGCTCATCATGTCCCTGGTGGCGGGTTACCCGGCTTTGCATGCACAAGTGGAAAAACAATTCGACCTCGGGTCCAAAACCGTCCGTCCGCACCTCCGGATACTGGACGTGAGTTACACCGCGGACTCACTGCTTGTGCTTAGCTTTCCCGACAGCGCGCAAGTTGTGTTCAGTCAAAAGTTCGCCGACCTGGGAGATGCCGCTGCATTTTTCTTCTTCGAGCGGCTGCAACCCATCTCGCGCGATTCCGCGGTAACCCGATCTGCGTGGAAAGCATTCACCGGGGAATACGCGGATCTGCGCGAAGCCGCTTTCTGGAATAAATGCCAGGACTCCGGAGTAATATGCGGACAGTATTCACTGTACCCGCTGTTTTCATCAGAAAAGATCCTTGACCTTCAATACGACGGCAGGATTTTCCGGGCGAGGTTTCCCGCAGCGCAATACGATTCTTCCCTGTATATGATGGACCTCACCGAAAGTTTCCTCACCGGGTTTATTGCGGATCGCTGCCTGCACAACTGGAATGGCCCGCGCATCAGGATGAGCGACACTGCGGCGAAAGCCGTTGCTTCTGTGGTGGCAAAGCAGTTTGTCGCCGACATGCAAAAGAAAAAACTGGCGGATGAAAAGAATGCACGTCTCGCACAATTGAGCGGTGATGTCGGTTCCATCGTCGATGAAATGTCAAAATACCAGGACGTCGCCTTTACGGTTGCGCTGAAAAAAGATGCGATCGTAACGGAATATTCCGGCCACAGGTGCCATGTGATACATAAGAGCGACAAACGAAAGAAAGATCCGAAGGATCAAAAGACCGGCGATCGGAAAATGGTGGTGGATTCGGTGTGGATAAGCACCAATGATTACATGATCTCCACGGTGCGCGTATTTGCACACGACCAGCAGAACCCGCAGAAAACCACGCGGTACGTAAACATCATACCGCTTGCCGTTGCCTCGATGGTCTCGCAAATGAAAACGGATAATTCCGTGCTGATAGAAGAATCGATCGGGCACAAGCTTTTCGGCAGGAATGATATCAATTACCTGCACTTCAACGAGGTGATGGATCTTTTCCCGGGAACGAGTACTTTTCTCACCGACTACATCCCCGAGGACACGGCATTCATGCTTACAAGGAAACAGCCTGCCGCCGCGGTCCGGAAAGATGTGCCGGCCAGCTTTTTTCACATCGCCGCGTACACTGACATGAACGGGTTTATCGACAATACGGTCCCGAACGGAAAACTCCAGGTGGAAGGGTACTGCGTAATTCCCATGAATACGCGGTGCAAAAAAATGTGGATGGGGAATTCCTTCACACTTTTCAAAGATGTGCTCCCCGAGCTTTGCCTCAGCAAAGTGGGAGACGACAACAGGTTGCTGACCGTCCGCATCGACACTTTTTCAGTCGACTCCGTAAAACATGTGAATAATCTCCAGCTTTACCAGCACATCAACTTCTGGGCCGGGGGACGCATCAACGTGTTTACAACAGAGGGACGCAATTCCAATTCGACCTTTTATTTCAATTACCGTTTCAGGTATATGAAATGCCAGTTTGCCGACACGCTTTTCGGGAACAAAAGAATATTTACCTCGTGGGCGGTTTCACACGAAATGGAATTCTACTTCGAACGGAAGCTGTCCAAACAATTTTCTCTCGGGCTCGTTCTCCAGATGGATTTCCTCCAGCTTTACGATAATTCCATCAGGGTTTCCTGCGGAAAGATCTATAACGACGACAGGGATAACCGGTTTGTTCCTGAAACCATCCTGCATTTTAACAGCCTGGCTTTGCTGAATAAGATATGGACCGCGCCCCAGTTTATCTGGACACCACAGATAAACCTGGAGTACAGGTCGCGAAATTCTCCCTATAAATCCGCTTTCGCGAGAATCGCGTTCCCGTCAAGTTTTATTTCGCACAACGGGTACCTCGTGGCGCAGATCGGGATATCCCGTCCCTTGTCCACGCTCTTCAGCAGCCAGAAAAAATCCTCTGAAAAATAACCGGAACTAAAATTCTTTTCTATGAAAAACAACGAAGCTCCGCTGGATATCTCGTATCTCGAACTGCGCCGGGCAATCGGCTTTATGGGAATGGGCCTGCCCTTCGCGCTTATCATTGGCTCAGCGATCCTGCATGCGCTGGACCCGGGAAAATACTGCACCATATTCCAGGGTTCGGTCAGCTGTTATTACCATAGCGCCATGCGGAATGTTTTCGAAGGCGTCATCTGGCTGTTCGGCATCTTCCTCCTGTTTTACCGGTATGAAAAAACAGATACGCTCGCAGCGAAAGCAGCCGGCATCTGCGCGCTGGGAGTGGCCAACTGTCCGCCGTTCGTCGGGCATTGCGATTCCTGCTGCATCACATGCGCATTCGACAGCGAGCCGGTCGGAAACCTCCATCTTGCTTTCGCGGGAATATTCTTCCTCATCCTCGCGTGCATGTCGCTCTTCCTGTTCACACGCACGCATAAAGGAAAAACCGTCGACCGCCTGTCGCGCAAATGGAAACGCAACGTGGTGTACAGGATCTGCGGCTGGACCATTATCGGCTGCCTTGTACTGATCGCGGTGTATATGCTGACAAAGAGGAGCGACAACGGATCGCTTCAGCAGCTGCACCCGGTCTTCTGGCTGGAAACCGTTATGCTTCTCGCTTTTGGCGTATCCTGGATCGTGAAAGGAGATGTGCTGCTGAAGGACCTGTGATCCGGGTTGCACCTTCGTGTTTCCGGGGCGGGCGTGGCAGCATGGCTGTTGCGGCGAAGCAGATGAACATAACGCGCTGACCATTCCGGGCTGAAAATTTCCCGGATCCCGCGTGCCGAAAGGTGCGCGGGATTTTTTTACTTATTTTTGGCAATTCAAAATTCCCGCAGACCTCCACTAAAAATCAACGTATGAAAAAAACAATTACCCGCATTGTAACAGCTCTTCTTTGCCTTTCGGGTGTAGCGCTCTTCGCCCAGCCTACGCCGGATGTGCTCTATTACAAATTTGACGGAAGCGGAACCTCCGTTCCCAACATGTCGAGCAATCCTCCGGCCGGAACCACCACGGCCACCATCATGGGCGGCCTTTCGCAGGGACCCACGGGCCAGTGCGGCGGTGCGCTGATCGGCAGCGGAAATGCCGCTTCGACGGATTACCTCAACACCAACTGGCAGACAAACCTTACCAGCGCGTCTTCCTGGACGATTTCCTTCTGGACCTCGAATGTACAGGGAACTTCCACGCTCTATTATATTTTCGGTGATGTGAATGCCAACAGCTTCCGCTGCTTCACCAACGGTGTGGCATTGGCCAACAACTGGATCCTGCGCGGCACCGGCCTGAACGACGTGCTCGCCACCGGCGGCGCGCAGACCACACCGACGCTCACAACCTTCGTGTACGATGCGGTTGCTGGTAACATCTACGCGTATGTAAACGGCACTCTCGTGAATACCGTTGCCGAGCCGGGCCCCTTCTCGTTCGTCAGCTCCGGGCCTTTCAAGGTGATGGGATACAGCTCCAACGTCGGCATGAGCGCCGGCGGATTACTCGATGAATTCCGCCTTTACAGCTACGCGCTGACACCAGCTGAAGTTGCATCGCTCATGACTCCTGCAACGTACAATACGCTTGCGGTGAATGCCTGCTCCAGTTACCTTTCCCCGGCCGGCAATACGTACACGACATCCGGAACGTACATGGATACGATCCCGAATTCCGGCGGATGCGACAGCGTCATCACCATCAACCTTACCGTCAACCAGCCTTCCTCCTCCACGATGTCCGCCACGGCCTGCGGCAGCTACACGGCTCCCAGCGGCGCGATGTTCACATCGAGCGGAACGTATATGGACACGATCCCGAATGCGTTGGGCTGCGACAGTGTTATCACCATCAACCTCACGGTCAACCAGCCGAGCGCCTCTTCGTTCAGCGTAACGGCGTGTTCTTCGTATACATCCCCGAGCGGAATGAATATCACTTCGAGCGGGATGTATATGGATACGATCCCGAATGCGATCGGGTGCGACAGTGTCATGACGATCGACGTGACGATAAATAACCCGACGTCTTCTTCGATATCCCCGATGGCCTGCGACAGCTTCATGGCGCCAAGCGGAACGATGTATTACGCTTCGGGAACGTACACCGATATCATTCCGAACGCAGCCGGTTGCGACAGCGTCATCACCATCAGCCTCACGGTGAACAATTCTTCAGCGTCGATGATTTCGCCTGTCGTCTGCGACAGCTTTGCAGCTCCGAGCGGAACAATGTATTACACGTCCGGAACATACACGGATATTATTCCGAACATGACGGGATGCGACAGCGTCATCACGATCAACCTTACTGTAAACACGCCTTCCTCTTCTTCCATCAATGTCAACTCCTGCGGACCTTACACTGCGCCGAGCGGTGCGGTTTACACCTCGACAGGAACTTACACCGACATGATCCCGAATATGGCGGGCTGCGACAGCGTTATCACGATTGCACTTACGGTGAACAGCGTAAACACCAGCGTAACACAGGCGGGCATCACCCTGACCGCTGCCGCTTCGGGCGCAACGTACCAGTGGATCGATTGTTCGAACAATACACCGGTGAACGGCGCGACCTCACAATCGTTCACGCCATCGGTTGACGGAAGCTACGCCGTGATCGTCATGCAGAACAGCTGCACGGACACGTCGAACTGCTTCAGCGTAACGGGCGTCGGTATCCGCGAAAATACGTTCGCAGGACAGATCACCGTTTTCCCGAACCCGAACAACGGCGATTTCACGATCGACCTCGGCGCAACGTATGCTGATGCCAAAGTGATCGTTACCGATGTAACGGGACGAGTTGTACTCACGCAGGATGCTTCCGGCAAACAGGTTGTTCCTGTGGTACTGAATGCACCCGCGGGCGTTTATTCCGTGGAAGTCACCGCAGGTGATCACAAAGCGGTTCTGCGCCTCGTGAAAGAATAAGAACCGGGTTTTCATAAAAAGAAAAGCGTCCTCAAACGGGACGCTTTTCTTTTGGATCCATCCAGGATGTCCGGGATCCGCCGCAGGCGTTTTACGGGCTTCGCGGTTATTCCGGAACCGCAGTTCTTTCCTTCATGCATCCCGGGAGATCACACCATCTGTTCCCCGAACACAGAACATCCTTCAAACACATCATCATAAGCCGGCTTATCATTGAAAATCCCGTACACCGCCGATCCGCTTCCGCTCATGGAAGCATAGAGCGCGCCCAGCGAATACATTTTTTCCTTCAGCAGGCGTATCGCAGGATATTTTTCAAATACACTTTTTTCAAAATCATTGACAAGAATATCTTTCCAGTTTTCCGGCGGCTCGCTGCAAACGATATCCTTCACGCAACGCAGCGGTTGCTCCGGGACAACTCCCGCGTACGCTTCCTTCGTGCTCACCGCGATACCGGGGTGCGCAGCCACGATGTATTTCCCGGCAAGCGAAAGATCAACACCTTCGAGGTCATCTCCTTTCTCCTGCGCATACGCAGGACGGTTGGTGATGAAGAAAGAACAATCGGCGCCGATCTGCTTCGCGAAATGATGCAGTTCGCCCCAGGAAAGATTGAGATCGCACAGTTCACTGACGCCTTTCATGAAAAAAGCAGCGTCGGAAGAACCGCCGCCCAGCCCGGCGCCTGTGGGAATGCGCTTGTGAAGGTGCGCACGCAAAGCGGGGACATCATAATGCTGCGAAAGCAGCGCGTAAGCTTTCCGGCAGAGATTTTCTTCCGCGCTTCCGGGAACGGGAATTCCGCTCAGCGAAAGGAGCACACCTTTTTCATTTTCACCCGCAGGAATGATCTCCAGGATATCGCACCACGGAATGGGATAAAAAACCGTTTCGATGTTGTGGTAACCGTCACCGCGTTTTGAGATCACGTTCAGTCCGAGGTTGACCTTTGCATTGGGATAAAGGATCATCGCTGTAAAGATTCAAAAAAGCGGCTGAAAAATCCACGGCACAATGCTTTATATTTAGCATTCAACGTCACCGAATCATTTCCTTCGCAACACGCTAAACGAATTTCATGTTCACCGGCAGCTCGGAATTTTACGATCTCCTATACAGCTTCAAGGATTACAGGAAGGAAGCGGAGGAGATCACGGCGCTTATTCAATCCAGGAACAAAGACTGTAAAACGGTTCTCGACATCGCGTGCGGAACCGCGGAACATCACCGCTTCCTGCGGGAACAATTTTCCATGGACGGCATCGATCTCAACGAAACGTTCATTGAGACGGCGCGAAAGAAAAACCGGGAGGGAAATTATTCCGTCGCAGACATGAAAGACTTTACAACCGGGAAAAAATACGACGCGGTCATCTGCCTCTTCAGCTCCATCGGTTACCTGCACGATGCCGGCGAGCTCCGGGCAGCAGTAACCTGGTTTGCAAGGCACCTGGATAAAAACGGGCTGCTCATTATCGAACCCTGGTTCACGAAAGAGCACTCACGGGAGAGACGCACGGGCATGCTTACATATGAAGCAGATGACCTGAAGATCTGCCGCCTGTCGCATTCTTATCCCGAAGGCGATTTTTCCGTTCTCCATTTTGAATACCTCGTCGCGACGGCGAAAGACGGCATCCGGCATTTTTCGGAAAAGCATCTCCTTCGCATGTTCTCTGTCGGTGAGATCATGCAGGCCATGACGGAAGCCGGCTTCGAAACTGTTTACGATGAAAAAGGATTAACCGGGCGCGGACTCTACACCGGGATAAAAACATGACGACACCTCCCAACCTTTCAACCTCCCAACCTCTTCACTTCCTCCCTGAAAAATTTCCACAGCGGCTCTTCCGGCGGATCGGCGGTGATGACGATCTTTTCTTTTTTTACCGGATGAATAAACTCCAGCTTTCGCGCATGAAGATGGATCGAAGCATCAGGATTGGCGCGGCGCGCACCGTATTTCACATCGCCTTTGATCGGCGAACCGATGGCCGACAGCTGCACACGGATCTGGTGATGACGCCCGGTGTGCGGAAGAACTTCGAGCAGGAAATAATTATCCGAAGGAACCAGCAGGCGATAGTCGAGCTCCGCACGAAGCGAATTCCGGGATTCGACGGTCGACGCAAATGATTTGTTCGACGCTTCATTTTTCCTGAGCCAGTGCACAAGCGTCTGCGCATCCGCAGGAGGACGTGGAGAAACGACCGCCCAATACGTTTTCTGCACTTCGCGCGTCCGGAACATTTCATTCATGCGCGAAAGCGCCTTCCCTGTTTTTGCGAACAGCACGATACCGCTCACCGGCCGGTCGATGCGATGAATGACGCCGAGAAAAACCTCTCCCGGTTTCGCATATTTCCTGCGCAGGAATTCCTTTACGTCGTCGCCGAGCGTCTTGTCGCCCGTTTTGTCGCCCTGCACGATCTCCGAAGGCCGTTTGTTCACGGCGATGAGATGGTTGTCTTCGTAAAGGATATTCATTTCCATGTCAGCGTATCCGGATACCTATCACGCAGATGTCATCGGTCTGCGGTTCCCCGTTCATCCACATGTTCAGCTGCTCCTCGAGCATGCGTTTCTGCACGGACATCTCTTCCTTGTGCACTTCGAGCAGTATCTCGCGGAAGCGGCGGTGCGATAATTTCCGGTCTTCCGTTCCCCCGAACTGGTCAGGGAAACCATCGCTGAAAAGATAAACGACATCGTCTTTCTGCAGCTCCATTTCCTGGTTGGTGAACGGGCGCATGCGGTTGTCGAAATAGCTGCCGATGCTGAACCGGTTCCCTTTCGACTGGATCACCATTTCATCACGGATCACATAGAGCGGGTTGATGGCGCCGGCGTATTGCATCCTGTTCGTTCCTTCCTCGAACACGCAGAGCGTGATGTCCATCCCGTCGCGGAGCTCGCCCGCTTTCTTGTACTGGTTGAGCGTATGCTGGATGCCTGCGTTGAGGTAATCGAGAACAGCGGAAGGACGTACAAGATGTCTTTCGTGCACCGCCTGGTTGAGGAGATTGTTCCCCATGAGCGAAAGGAGCGCACCCGGAACACCATGGCCCGTGGAATCGACGACGGCGAGGAAAGTGAACTTTCCTTTTTTCTCCGCCCAGTAAAAATCGCCTGACAGCATATCTTTCGGGCGGTGCAGTACGAACAGGTCGCCCACCTGGTCGCGGAGCATTTCTTCCGGCGGAAGGATCGCGTCCTGGATACGGCGCGCGTACAGGATGCTCGCCGAAATATCCTCGTTCTTCTGCTCGATGATCTCGAGGTAACGGAGCTGCTGCACGGTGGCCGCCATCGCATCCGCCATTTCGCGGATCATCTCGATGTCCTCCTCCCCGATCGAATACGCTTTCGGCGCACCGATGTTCACGGATCCGATGAGCTTGCCCTGCGTGTACAGCGGCATGACGAGATACGATCGCACACCGGCAGAAATATTTTCGCGGTCCGATTCGGAAAGATTTTCCTCCTGCTGAAGATCGTTGATGAGCAGGTGCGTATTCCTGTACAGGTTCGGAAGGCTGCGGAAATTATTCAGCGGCATGGAATAGCGTGAAAGTTTCTTGTTGTCGTTCTTCAGCACGAAATACATTTCTGCAAAGCCGTCGCGTTCATCGAACAGCGCCATCGATGTGCGTATGACGAACGGAAGCCGCGAGGCGAGGCTGCCCAGCACGTTCTTCGCGATCTCTTCGATCGTGACGGAACGCAGCAGTTCCATCTTCGTCATGTTCAGCGTTTCGAGGCGCGAGCTGTAGCGGTTAAGCTGTATCTCGTACCGTTTTTTCTCCGTGATGTCGTTGAATATTTCGATCTGGTTGAGAATGGTTCCGTGCTCGTCGACGATCGGCGTGTTGGAAACCGAAAGCCATATCTCGCTTCCGTTCTTGTGGTAGACGAGAAATTCTTTCTGGAAACCTTCCGCCTTTTTTGAGAATTCCCGCACTTCGGAGATCGCGATCCAGTCTGTACGATCGCCCGCCAGCACATCGCCGGGCATCTTTCCTTTGACTTCTTCCAGCGAAAAGCCGGTGATGCGCGTGAAGCCGTCGTTCACCCACTCGATCCTTCCGTCGGGTTCGCAGATAAGAACGCCGTTGATGGTTTCACTCGCGACAAGCGAAAGTTTTTCCAGCTCTTCTTCGTAACGTTTCTTCTCGGTGATGTCGCGTGCGATCGCCTGGAACCCGCGGATGAGGTTCGGGCGCGTCTCATCGAAAAGAAGGCGAACCGTCTGCCCGAGCCAGATCTCTTTCCCGGCGGCGGAAATGATCGGGAATTCGTAATAGCTGCTGACGGTTTTGCGCGAGAACTGCTTTTCGTAAAATCTCTTCACGTCGTCTACCCAGTCGGCACGCACGAACTGCGTAAAATGTTTCCCGATCAGGTCTTCCTGGCTGAAGCCGGTGATCTTCTTCGCCACGTCGTTGATGAAATTGAGATTACCGCGGTAATCGGCCGTGTAAATAATATCGGTCGCCGATTCCACGATGTGGCGGTAGCGCTCTTCTATTTCGATGCGGTCGCTGACGTCGAGACCGATGCCGACCTTTATTCCCCCGCCGATCTCCGTGTCTGACCATTGTATCCACCGCGTCGATCCGTTCTTCGCGCGCAGCGGCGCAATGTAGCTGGCCTGCGTTCCGCTCGAGGCAAGTATCTTTTCACGCATGCGGTCGTTCTCGTCCTGGTTCGTCGTGCGCACCTTCCACCATTTATCGCCCATCACTTCTTCTTCATCGTAACCGAGAATGGCTTTCACACTGCGGCTGACGAAAATGATTTTCCCGCTTTCATCCGCTGCGATCACAAGACTGCGCGAATTATTGATCGTCGTATCGGCAAAAACGAGGCGGTTGAAAAGATTGAGACGGGAAAGAACACTGACGATCGTGATGATGATCACGACGATCGTTCCCAGCAGCAGCACCCATTTGTTGAACCCGGTGTTGTTCCCGGCCGTGAAAATGAGAATGCCGATCACGGCGAGAAGAGCGGTGGAAAATACCGCAGCCGAACGCATATTGTCGAACACGATGCCGCCTGCACCGAGCGCGACGAGCAGCATCGCGATCGTCACGGGATTGAGCTGGTCCTGGTGCGCGAGGTAACAGATGTGAAAAATGAGCAGCGGGTACAGTATCTGTGTGATCAGCGAAGCCGACTTCCGGAAAAAAGGACTGTAGTAGGTCGCTGCACCGGCAAAAGTGAGCAGCGCACCGACGGCGATGACGTCCCAGCCATTGGCGTGATTGTAAGGCGGGAAAAGATTCACGACGAAAAACGAGACCGGGTACAATATTCCCGAGAAGAGCAGGATCATCCGCGACGTGGTCAGCTGGTAATCGCCGAAGCTGCGGTGGCGGCGGACGAAATCCGATTTGAAACGCCGGTAAAGAAAAACAAGCACCAGGCTGATGCCGGAAATGATGGAAAGCACGATGATGAAGAACCACCATGTTCCCCAGAACGGCGGCTTGATCGAGAACCGGAATTCCGTGGGAACGCTCCATGCGTTGTTGCTGTTCCCCGCTTTGACGAGAAAACGGTAATCGCCGGGAGGAAGGTTCGTATAGGAAATGGAATTGCCGTCGTGCAGCATTGTCCACGAGGAATCGAGTCCTTCGAGCATGTACGAATACTGGATGTTCACTCCGGCGCCGTACTGTATGCCCGCCAGGTGAAAATTAATCTGGTTCTGGCCGTACGGGAGAACAGGCTCGAACGGAAGTCCGCTCTTCAGCATCTTCTGGGAATACGACTTCCAGTCGGGACGCTGGTTGAACAGCAGCACGTCTTTTATTTCAATGAGCGGCGCAGAAAGTTTTCCCTTGTCGCCGCCGATGGAATAGATGATGACGCCGTTCGAAGAGCCGAGCCACAGCTTTCCCTCGCGCGAAAAATACATGCAGGAAGGCGTGAAGTTGTCGGTACCGATGCCGTCGCTGTACCAGAAATGACGTACCTGCTGTGAATCGGAGCTGAAAATGATCTTGTCCATCCCCAGCGAATGCGTGACGAACATCGTGTTCGAGTTCATCCACAAGATCCCGGTCGTGTAAAGACTGCCGATACCTTCGCGCTTGCTGAACACTTCGTAATGTTTCTTCGCCCGGCTCCAGCGGAACAAACCTTTTCCCTGTGAAGTGAAATAGATGTAATCGTTGTCCCCGCAGATGCTGTAAATACGCGTATCCGGCATGTAGGAAGGATTGTCCGATTCGGGCCGCAGCGCAGAACCGTTGTGCATGCGAAACGCACCTTTCTCCGTTCCAAGCCAGATAACGCCGTCGACCGATTCGTAGATCGACCAGATGGGATTATTCAGCAGCACGTTCCCCGTGTTGACGCGCGTAATCTTTCCTCCGGTGAATTCGAACAGTCCTTCCGAAACCGTCCCGATCCACAACGTCCCTTCACGCGTGTAAAGCAGGCTGATCACCTCGCTCATTTTTTCATTGGCCGGTGTGTACGAGCGCACGCTGTTCCCGTCGACAACGACGATCGCACCGTCCGTGCTTCCTGCGAATATCTGCTTCCCGTCCGTGGCAAGAGCGCCGATACCTTCTTCCAGGTCTGCGTTACCGGTGCCGATATTTTTCACATCCACACCGTCGAACATGGCGAGCCCGGCGGAAGTTCCGAACCACATATTTCCTTCGTCGTCCTGCACGATGCCGTGCACTTCATTGTCGGGAAGTCCGTCGGCTTTCGTCAGCGACGTGAACTGGTCGCCGTAAAAAAAGTAAACGCCGTTGCTGAACGTTCCGATCCAGGTATTGCCCTGCTGATCCGAAGTGATGCACTGGATCTTGTCATCGCCGAGGCCGTTCGAGCGGTTGTAGAATTTGAAAACGTTCCCGGTATAATGAATGAGTCCGCTTCCCCACGTGCCGAGCCACACGTCGCCGAAAATATCCTTGTGCGCGCAGGTGAAGAACAGCTTTCCGCTGAGCGGGATATTCAGCATCGTCAGCGCATTCCCGTCGAACGAAAAAAGTCCGTCGGTGGAAGTGGCGATCCAGATCGACCCGCCTTCGATCTCCACGAGCCCGCGTATGCGCGCGTTGACCAGCTTTTCCTGGTCGGGGAAAACCAGGTTCGAATACCGGTCGTTCTCACAGGAGAATTCGAAAACGCCGTTCATGTCGGTCCCGATCCACAAATGCCCGCGGCTGTCGAACAATCCTTCTGCAATGTCGAGCTGATCGACCGCGGTGGATGTTTTCACCTGTGTGAACTTATTTTCAGAAAAACCGACGAGGCCGCTGTTCGTGCAGAGCAGCGCGCTTCCGCCCGGCGTGATGAGTATGCGATGGATCTGGTCGAAACCGTTTTTCCTGTACAGCGTGAATTTCCCATAGGAGAAAACGACAAGTCCCTGGTCCGTTCCCAGCAGCACGCCTTCGTTGTCTTCGTTGATCGCCGTTACCGTGCTGGCGGGAAAACCGTTGTCGACGCTGAACGTTTCGAATTCATGCCCGTCGAAACGCGACACGCCTCCTTCCGTCCCGATCCAGAGATAACCGCGCGAATCCTGGAACTCGGAATAGATCCTCGCCTGCGGAAGCCCGTTGTTGACCGAATAATGGAGGTAATTGTATTGCTGTGCGGAAACTGTCTGAAATGCAGCGGCCAGCCACATCAGTGCACCAAAGAAAAAATATGTTTTTATGCGGGGTAAAAAAACGCGCATTGCCTTTGCTCAGGACTTTCTAAAGGTAAGTATTCCATTGCATGAAAAAACAGCGCGGGCTCAATGAAAAACCGGTCTGACGGGAGGTCATCTTTCCGTTTGTGCGGCCAGCAGCGCACGGTAATCTTCCATGCTTTTCCGGATCACCTCCTGCGCCTCTTCCCGTCCGTAAATTCCTGCCAGCTCGACCGGGCCGCGCGATTCCCCGGGAATGGTTTTGTACGTCAGGAAATAATGACGCAGCCGGTCAACGACACGTTGCGGAAGCTGCGCCAGGTCCGTAACCTCCCCGTACGCGGCGTCGTCTTTCAGCACCGCGATGATCTTGTCGTCCGCTTCGCCCTTGTCGATCATGCGGATGCCGCCGACGGGGATCGCTTTCAGGATAATGTCGCCGTGCGTCACCGGGCGCTCGGAAAAAACACAGATGTCGATCGGGTCGCCGTCTCCTTTCTGCACATTTTCACCGGCAACCTTGCGTGCATGTTCCGCGACGCTGTCGCCGCAATAGGTCTGCGGAATGAACCCGTACAGCGCGGGTACGTAATTGGAAAAAAGCTGCGGGCGGTCGATCTTCAGGAAACCGGTTTCCTTGTCGATCTCGTATTTCACCGTATCGCCGGGAACGATCTCGATGAAGGCGGTCACTTCCGCAGGCGCATTTTCACCGGGAGAAATACCGTGCCAGGGATGAAGACGGAAAGAAGAAAATGCAGCGGCCATTACCTGAGGAATTTTTTAGTGAGGAAAAGAAGAACGAGGAGACCGGCGAGGCCCAGCCCGAAATACAGCAGCGCCTGCTGCTGCGACGGATGGATATTCTCGTGGTGCATGTCGTCTTCCGGGTTTCGCACATTCAGCTCCTGCACGCCGAGCGTTTTTTCCAGCCATTCGTTTTCCATGGCATACGACATTCCGTGCAGCGGCGTCACGAAATCGTTTTTGTCGTCGGCCACATACTTACGGCTGAAGCTGCAGAATTTCACCTCCGCTTTTCCGTAACCGACATATTTCGCATAAATGATCCATTCCTCTCCGGGAGAAAACGTCATCCCGCAATCCGACGTACAGTCGAATTTCAGCTGCGCTTCCCGGTACGATTTTCCGCGGTACAGCTTTTCGATCTCGAAGCTGACGCTCGCGTCATCGCTGCAGCCGGAAACGGCCACCACTTTTCCCGTGAAAATAAAATCGTAAGCGGCGAGGTTCTCTTTCGTCAGCGCAACCGTCGGGCAGTTGCAGGCGAATGCGTGGAGGAAAAACAGGTTTGCGGCAAAAACGAAGAGCAGCTTTTTCATAGCACGGAGAAATCGAAGTCGCGGACGAATTTTTCCGCCACGGCCATGTCGGGATACATTTCATGGTCGTGCGATGCAAAGAAAACCTCCGCGCGGAACTCATCCTGCAGCTTCATGATGCGCGGCGACGACCGGGCGTCCTCCAGCTTCATCCGGAAGTCCAGCGCCTGCGCGGCTGTCAGCAGTTCGATGCCCAGCACGCGTTCCACGTTCTGCGTGACGCGCGCACATTTCGTGGCCGCGTTCGCACCCATGCTCACGTGGTCTTCCTGCCCGTTCGAGGAAACGATGGAATCGACGGAAGCCGGCGTGCACAATTGCTTGTTCTGGCTGACAACAGCCGCCGCCGCATATTGCGGGATCATGAAACCGGAATTCAGCCCGGCGTTATCGATGAGCATGGAAGGAAGCCCTCGCTTTCCGGCAATGAGCAGGAAGATCCTTCGCTCCGAAATGCTGGCGATCTCCGCCAGTGCGATGGCAAGAAAATCGAGCGCGAGCGCGAGCGGCTGCCCGTGAAAATTTCCGCCGGAAAGCACGTCGCCTTCCCGCGGGAAAAATGTGGGGTTATCCGTCACCGAATTTATCTCCGTCAGGAAAACGCGTTCCGCGTAGTCCACCGCATCGCGCGAAGCGCCGTGCACCTGCGGCATGCAACGGAAGGAATACGGATCCTGCACGTCGCGTTTCTTCTCCCGCGGTTTGTTCGCGATCGGGCTGTCCGCGATCAGCTCCGCGATACGCGCGGCAGACGCCAGCTGTCCCGGGTGCGGGCGGATGTCGTGCAGCCGCGCATCGAACGGCTCTTTCATTCCGTCGTACGCGTCGAGCGAAAGCGCGCCGATCGCATCGGCGGCTTCGAGAATATTTTTCGCGTGCAGCAGGTTCCAGACGCCCCAAGCGCTCATGAACTGCGTGCCGTTGAGGATGGCCAGACCTTCCTTGGCTTTGAGCGTAACGGCCTGCAGTCCGCATTCGTGCAGCACTTCCGCGGCGGGACGGACCGTGCCGTACTGGTTCACTTCCCCTTTACCGAGGAGCGGCAGCGCGAGATGCGCGAGCGGGGCAAGATCACCGGACGCGCCGAGCGAACCGAGCTCGTACACAACCGGGAGAATATGGTTGTTCCAGAAGGAAACCAGCAGCTGCACCGTCGCGGGCTGCACACCGGAATTCCCGTGAATGAGTCCCTGGATCTTCAGCAGGATCATCAGCCGCACGATCTCCACGGGAACGGCGTCGCCGGTTCCGCACGCGTGCGACATCACGAGGTTCACCTGCAGCTGGCTGAGC
>DASTSF010000502.1:0-2093 GCA_035760825.1 Bacteroidia bacterium | reverse complement strand
GAGTGGCCCCGACATGGGTGATTACACCGTGGTGAAAGTCGTTCCGAGCGGGCTGAGCAACTCGCTGATTTATGTGAAGGAAAAAATTGTTTCCACTTCACCATCCTCTCCGTTCCTGTTTTATACAAAGTCGCTCCCGATCGTTGCCGTGAACATCACCGGTTCGAACAATGAGTTCTTCCTGAAGCCGGGTGCCGACGAAGTTGCCGCACAGGAGCTGGCCGACTGGGTGAAAGCGAAATTCTTCAGCCACGAAGGCATGCACGTGCTCGAGCATATACTCCTGCGTCCGAAATACAATGAAATGGGACCGCCGCTCGCCATCTCGCCGGCCAACAACAACCAGCTGAAAAATACAGCGCCGCTTGGTAAAGCAACGTTCATCAAGCAATTTTCCCCGTATACCGTCGACCAGGTGAACAAGAAGTTCACGATCGCGGCCGACTACACCGCGGAGCTGCTCCCGCTGAAAACGATCCGCATCACGGGCTCTCCTTTCAACGATGGCATTTACACGGTCCGTTTTTCCGTCTTCACCGGCGGCAACACGGAGATCACCGTGTACGACACTATTCCCGATTCCACTCCCGGCGGTTATCTCCAGTATTCGATGACGTATACGATTCAATCGGTCGGCGGCGCGAATATGGATGAGGCCACGATCGACGATCCGCAGTTTGTCGCCCCGGCGAACGGCGATGTGATCATTACGGATTCATTCGAGGAAGAGAACAACGGGAAGTTCCACATGATCAGCTACACGAACCCGTCGGGAACGCTTTACACGATGACGTTCGACACGCGCATCGCGGTGATCACCGATGATTTCCTCCCGATCGAGCTGCACAACGATTGTCTCTTCTGCCGTTTCGATGATCCGTATTCATTCATTGTTTCCGTAATACTCCCGGCGTGGCAGGGAAGATTTTTCAACCAGGACTTCCGCCGTTTCTTCGACCGTACGCTGCGCCTCGAATGCCCGGCGCATCTCATTCTCAATATCTGCTGGCTCGACTGCAAGCAGATGGGCGCGTTCGAGGACAAGTACAAAAAATGGCTGCTGGAAAACGCGAAGCAAAACACGGACAAGCTGGAAGTCTCGAAAGCCCTCAATGAAGTCATCGCCGTGCTGAAAGATCTCCGTACCGTTTACCCGGGTGGAATCCTGCACGACTGCACGTCCGACACCGGCCCTGAAAACGCCGTCATTCTTAATCAAACAGCATTAGGTAATCTATAAAAATTAAGCATCCAACATGAGCACTACGACGTTAACCACATACCCGGGGTTTCAGAACAACCAGGTTCTGACGAGCACACAGCTGAACGAGCTCGCCGCTTATCTTGATCAGCAGACACGGCTGACACGCCTGCGGCTGATCGGCCTCGGAATCGCGTGCGGACTGAAACAGAACTTCGATTCAGTCACGAATACGCTGACGATCACCGGCGGATCCGGGATCACCTCCGAAGGTTACCTGATCGAAACCGGCGACTGCGCATTCACGCAGTACCGTTCGTACACGTTGCCGGCAACGCTGTCCTACCCGCCGTTCATGGACGGGAGCACGCAGGTGACGTTGTGGGAGCTGCTGCGGTCCGATTACATGCCGGTTTCCGGCGAGATCGTGGAGCCGCTCGACTTTACGTTCGTCAACGGAACTACAGCAGGAGATAAAAAAGTCGTGCTGCTTTTCCTGGAAAAAGTTTTTGTGCCCAACGATTCCTGTCTCGGCAAAAGCTGTGATGAAACAGGCGGAGAGAATACATTCACGCTGCGCAAGCTGCTCGTTTCTGTCGACGACCTGCAGACCATTCTTGACAATACCGGGAATTTCAACCTGACCTTCACCGGGAAATTCGATCTGCCCGATCTCCTTTCCCGCCGCCCGCTTTTCGATCCGAAGCTGAGCAACAGCCGCGATTATTTTGCATTCTCACAGGATTTCCGCGATGCAGCCGCGAGTGTTTACAAACGCAGCACGAACCCGCTCGATCTCACCGACCTGTTCAACGTGCTCCGCCAGTGCTATGTCGTTTTCGAACCGCTGCTGCAGGATATTTACAATAACACGAACCCGTTCGACTATACA
>DASTSF010000501.1:0-2970 GCA_035760825.1 Bacteroidia bacterium | reverse complement strand
TCTCACGGAACGTGTAGCCGTTCGTGTTCGAGACATCCGTATTGAAGAAACGCACGAGGTACGCAAGGATGAACGCCAGCACCGGCGCCTCGAGCATGTTGATGAACATGTACTGTGAATTCGTCAGCTTCGAGCGAACGTCGCGGGTGACAAAAACAAAGAACTGCTTTATTTTTCCCGGGATGTTGAACGTGCTCTCCGGGCTTTCCTCTGCCGGTTCCACGGGTTCCTGTTTCGCCTCGATGTGCTCGCGGTAGAACTGGTTCCACTCTGCCGGGCTCACTTTCCGGTTACGTGTGGGATTTCCGTATTCGTCGACGACCTTCGATTCGATGATGTTGAAGATCTGCTCGGGGTTCACGTTACCGCAGGTCGGGCATTCGCTTTCGTCGCTGTTGACGTGGTTCACCATCTTCTTGAAGTAAACCACCGCGTCAACCGGGTTGCCATAATAGATCGGGAAACCGCCGTTATCCAGGATGAGCAGCTTGTCGAACATCTTGAAAATATCCGACGACGGCTGGTGAATGACCACGAACACGAGCTTGCCTTTCAGCGCCAGCTCTTTGAGAAGGTCCATGATATTCTCGGAGTCGCGTGAAGAAAGTCCCGACGTAGGTTCGTCCACAAAAAGCACGGACGGTTCGCGGATCAGCTCGAGCGCGATATTGAGCCGCTTGCGCTGTCCACCGGAAATTTTCTTGTCGAGCGGACTTCCGACCTTAAGGTTTCTCGCTTCGTAAAGACCGAGATCGGCGAGCAGCTCATCGACCATTTTCGATATGTCCGCATCACCGAGATTACCGAAGCACAGCTTCGCATTGTAAAAAAGATTCTGGAACACGGTCAGCTCTTCGATCAGGAGATCATCCTGCGAAACGTGGCCGATCACGCCCTCGATCCTGTCTTTCTGCGTGTGAATATTTATGCCGTTGATGAGAACTTCACCTTTCGTCGGCGCTTCGTTCCCGTTGAGGACATTCAGCAGCGTGGATTTTCCTGCGCCGGAACCGCCCATGATGCCGATGAGCTTGCCTGATTCTTCCTGCACGGTCACACCCCGCAGTCCCAGCTTGCCACCTTTGAACGTATACTCGATGGCATTGGCGGCAAACGTGATCTTCGCGCCTGTCTTGCTGCTCAGGAACGCGCTGATGATATCGCTGTAGTAAACCGGCTGGACTTTCGAGCTGCGCAGCGAAGAACCCGGTGTGAGGATGTACACCTTGTTCAGGATCATCGCCTGCCCGTTCAGGTTGAGCTCCGCCCCGCCGAAATAGCGGCACGCATACATTCCCACGCTGGGAATGTGCACCACCACCACTCTTCCGTTACCGATGGTTTCCGAATAGATATGGTGGGAATGGCCGTACTCTTTCGTGTTGTCGCCGTCGATGAGCAGGTATTCCTGCACGTCGGGCATTTCCTTCACGTCCTTCTCGACAAAGTCGCGCAGGCGCACGAATTCCGAATTCCCGATGTTGAACGTTTCGGCCACCGTCGTTACGAACTCGAGCTCCTGCTCCGATATTTCATAGCTGGAGTGGATGAACTCGATGAGCCGGATAAGCACGACGACTTTCTGCTTCTGCGTAAGTTCTTCGTTGATCTGCGTGCAGATGCGAAGCACTTTTACGGAGTTAAGCGAAGTTCTTTTCGCGGATCCGTCCTTGCGTTTGGAAACCTGGTGATGCTGCTCGAGGAATTCGTCAAAAATGATGAGGTACTGATCGACGAGCTCCTGGTTGAGCTGCTGCTTGAGAAATGATTCAACGATCGCCCTGCTCTCCGATGTAACGCCGTCGACTTTCGCGATGATCGCGAAAAGCTGCATTAGGGCTTTCAGTATTCGTTCGCTCATATTCCGGTTAGGTGCGGACTGGCCGTAAAAATATAAAAATCCGCGGGAGTTATTGATTAATCTTAATTCCCCGCCCGCAGGGAAAAGCCTTAAAAAACGAAAGCCGGCTGATGGCCGGCCTCCGCATCATTAAAAGATCGTTACTGCTTGAACCCGATGAGCATCACGGCGCAGCCGGAAGCCTTTCCGGAAGCGGGATTGAGTCCCGCATCGATGACCACTTCCACTGTTGTGTTCACCTTGAAATCCCAGTAAGCCGCATTATTGTGCTGGCTGTTGGTGAAAAGCAGCTTGCGCTCGCCCGTATTGGGATCGCTGGAATAAATGGAAAAGATAATGTTGCCTTCGGACATCCCGGAAGCTGCTGCAATGCGATAAGTTGTTCCGGCAAAGAAGGTGGTCGAGAATTCCGCGTCCTGGCCCGAGAGGATCAGCGCGCGATACGTCTGCCCGTCGGAAACAAAAGGAGGAATAATGTGCGAGTTGCAGATCTTGACAGTGCTGTCACACTGCGCAGACGATCTCACAGAGAAACCGAAAACGCCGATAAGCGCGAAGAGGAGAAAATATACTTTTTTCATAGGATTCCTGGTCATTTCGTGATGTAATTGCGGATAGCGGTGACTTTATCCATAAGGCCGGTCATCAGCTCGGGCGTAATGTTCACGTCCGTGTTCCCGTTGATATTCGTGAGGTGGTTGGCGTCATCGGTTGTGGGTTCCTGGAACGTGTATTTTATTTCCACCTTCTGGTATTCATCATTAAGATCGGAGAAGAGACGGATCAGCTGTCCGTATTTGGCCGTATCGTTCAGGTCCTTCAGTACCTTAACCACGCCGGAAGCGGTTGATTTCTGCTCACCGATGCGAACCGCCACATCGTGGTCGGGTTTCTGCTTGTAAACATTGAGCGCGAAATAGAGACTTTCCACCCAGCCGCCTGCGAGGATCAGCGTGGCGACGTCATCCTGCTCGCCGTTGCGGAGGAAATTATCGCTGCGGCGGTACGCTTCACCGACGAGCGTAAGAATGGAATCTTTGTTGCCGACGTTATCGCTGAAACGCTTCATCAGCGCGGGATCGAAGCTCCCGGTAATTTTCAGCTGGCCG
>DASTSF010000500.1:0-3585 GCA_035760825.1 Bacteroidia bacterium | reverse complement strand
GACTTCGCCTGGGGAGTCGCTGTCGATCACAGCGGAAATTCATTCCTTACCGGTAATATCGAAAGTCCGAGTGCGACA
This sequence comes from Bacteroidia bacterium, assembly GCA_035760825.1. Classification (GTDB taxonomy): domain Bacteria; phylum Bacteroidota; class Bacteroidia; order Palsa-965; family Palsa-965. The sequence continues at coordinate 3,507 of DASTSF010000500.1, read as the reverse complement.
TTCGGGACAACGACACTGACAAATGTCGGCGGCGGAGATGTTTTTATCGTGAAATACGATCCTGCCGGAAACGAGATGTGGGCGAAAAGCTCCAGCGGAAGCTATTACGACGAAGGAGAAAGCGTGGGCACCGATGCCGCCGGTAACTGTTATGTAACCGGCTATTTCAGGAGCCCCACCTGCACATTCGGAAGCACCGTGCTTACCAATACCAACCCGAGTACGACGAATCATACAATGGATCTTTTCCTTGCAAAGCTGGACGCTTCGGGAAATATTCTCTGGGCGAAAAGCGCCGGAGGACTTTCCGACGAAGAAGGAAAAGCAATTCGTGTTGACGACGACGGCTCCTGTTACCTGGCGGGAAGTTCGAAAAGCAACCCTTCTGCGTTCGGCAGCTTCACGCTGACGGGCGCAGGCATGTTCCTGGCGAAATTTGATTCCGGCGGCAACGTTGTGTGGGCGGAAGGAAGCGGAGGGAATGACCTTGGCGTGGGAACTGCAATCTGCTTCGGGCCGTCGGGGAAAGTTTATTCCTGCGGGTATTTCAAGGCGGCGACGGCGACATTCGGAACGCATACGATTTCGAATGTCAACTCTTCGACGTATGATATTTTCATTGTCGAAACGGATACGTCGGGAAATTATCTTTCCGCTGCCAGCGAAGGCGATTCCGACAATGATTTTGCTTACGGCGTCGGCACCGACTCAACAGGAAATATTTACCTGTCCGGAGCTTTCCGCAGCGCTGCGATCGCATTTTCCCCGCTGACGCTCACGAACATTCACAACATGTATGATGATTTTTTCATCGCGAAATCGGGTAGCCTGACGGCTGTCGCAGCGGAAAACGCAGCGCCCGCTATTCCTGCATGGCCCAACCCAGCGAACGGGGATTTCATGATCACAGTCCCCGGAAACGACGCACTGGTAACGATCACCGACGCAGGGGGAGAACTTGTTTATTCCGCAAGAACAGCAGGAGGCAACCAGCCGCTGCACCTCGGTTCGCCCGGACTTTATTTTGTTACCGTTCTTTCGGAAGGAAAGAGTTCAACGCAGAAGATCATCATCCGGTAAGCAAGTTTTCCGCCCGGCAGTCCATTTTCATCCGCCGTTTCCCGGATGAACCGATGAACCGTATTTCAGTTCATCTTGAAGACAATATCCTCGACCGAATTCACACAGAAGTGAACACGCTTGCTCACTTCTTTGAGCTGGGAAAGCAGCTCCCTGTGACGGAGAATGTGCTGTACCGAGTCGTGGTTGAACAGCTGCGCCATGCACGACGCATATTCGCTGATCACTTCATCGTCGAGCAGGATGATGTCGTTCACGCCGCCCAGCACCTCGCTGTATTTTTTTTCTTTCAGGAGCAGGAAACAGGAAGTCATCCGTGTCATCTGCTCCTTCAGCAGCCCGAGAATAACGCCGTAATCCTGCAGGGATGAAACGCCGTACGCGCCGGCTTCCGCATTGAGGTGCTTTATGCTGAGCACGATCCAGTCGAGGTTGAGGTACGCGCGGCTGATCGCTTCCTTGTCGACCGGGGTGATGAGCACTTCATTCAGCTCGGCTTCGTTTTTTTTCCGGAGCTCGTTCGCATTGGTGATGGCTTGTGTCAGCTCTGAGGTTTTTATATCCTCGCCAAGGTAGATCCCGCAGAATTTTTTCAGCACATCCTGCGTGACCATGCACTGCGCTTCGAGGTTGCCGAAAAAATCCACTTCTTTCGGCAGGATGAAATCCGACAGCTTTCCGAATAGCTTCATGTTGTTTTTATAAGAACAGTTTTTCAAGAAGGAAACAATACGCTGCACCGGTAACGATACAGAACGGGATATTCAACAGCCACCCCGTGGCGATGGACTTCGCCATGTTCCACCGCACATGACGCGGACGTTCGCCTGCGCCGACGCCCATGAGCGTGGTGGTGACAACCTGCGTGGTGGAAACCGGTGCGCCGATCAGCGAAGAGGAAAGGATGATGAACGCGGAACCGATCTGGTCGGCGATGGAATGAATGAGCTTGACGCGGTAAATACCGTAGCCAACGGTGCGGATGATGCTCCATCCGCCGAACAAAGTTCCGGCCGTTATCGAAGACGCGCACAGCAGGATCACCCATACCGGGACGTGGAAGGAAGAATAAATGCCGCTGGCGTAAAGCAGCATGGCCAGCATGCCCATGCCTTTCTGCGCGTCGTTGGTGCCATGGCTGAACGCAAGCCAGGAAATGCTGAGGTATTGCGTGACGATCAGCGCTTTTTTTGTTTTCACTGTAAACCGGCTCATGAGCTTCCGCATCAATCGTATCAGGAAAAATCCGACGACAAATCCTGCCAGCGGTGAAAAGATAAGCCCGGTTACTATTTTCATGAAGCCCGCGATCTCTCCTTTCCAGAGCTCCGTCATTCCCCAGTGAATGCTGGCATTGCCGAACGCGAAAAGTCCCGCGCCGATGAGCCCGCTCGTGAGCGAAGTGGAGGAGGAGCTCGGCAGGCCGAATTTCCACGTGAGAAGGTTGAACGTGATGGCCACCATCAGCGCGGCGAGCACGACACTCTGCGCCGCGTGCTGCGCTTCACCGTGGACGTTCACGAATTCCCCGATAGTATCGGCGACCGCCATGCCGCCGAGAAAAGGTCCGGCGAACGTGAACAGCGTTACGATGGAGATGGCGACTTTCGGGCTCACCGAAGAAGCGGCGATCGCTGTGGCCACCATGTCGGATGCATCATGGAAGCCATTGGTGAAATCGTAGACCATCACCAGCGCGATTCCGGAAAAAAGTATGAGGTATGTCTCGCTCAAGATCGGGTAAGCTGCTCGTCCTGCTCAGTGGTGAAGAAGCGTTTTGATGTTGCGGGGCGTTGCAGGGTGCACGAGACCGAAATTTTTCCCGGTCACCTTGCGGCTTTTGTTGCGGTAGCTGACGAGACCGAGCAGGTGACTGATCAGCGCAATGTGGACCTCGTTCTTGTCTTCCGCATTGGCGATGTACCACGGCGAATGCCTGAAATTGGTTTTCAGGAGCATCTTGTTCCGCGCTTCGGAATATTCATCCCACATATCCTGCGCTTTCTGGTCGATCGGGCTGATCTTCCATTGCTTGAGCGGGTCGCGCTTCCTGTCGTCGAGACGTTTGCGCTGCTCCTTCCGGCTGATGTCGAGGTAATACTTCAGCACGATGATCCCGGCATCGCTCAGCATTTTTTCAAAAGAGCCCACCTCGGTGAAAAAGGATTTGTATTGTTTTTCAGAGCAGAAGCCCATCACTTTTTCCACGCCGGCACGGTTGTACCAGCTGCGGTTGAAGATGACGATCTCGCCGCCCGCCGGGAGGTAACGCGCGTAACGCTGGAAATACCATGAGCTGTTATCCCTGTCGGAAGGTTTTCCCAGCGCAACGACCATGGTTTCCCTTGGACTGAGGTGCCGCGTGATGCGCTTGATGGTGCCGTCTTTTCCCGCCGCATCCCTTCCTTCAAGAACGATGAGCACTTT
>DASTSF010000499.1:0-2474 GCA_035760825.1 Bacteroidia bacterium | reverse complement strand
GAAGACGCTCTGAATAAATTCCGCAGCAGCGGGTACGACCTTGTCATGACGGACGTGATGATGCCGAAAAAGGATGGATTCGAGCTGGTGAACGAGATCCGGAAAGAATCGCCCCGGGTGCCGGTGATCTTTATTACCGCGAGAAACCGGAGGGAGGACATGATCAAAGGTTACCAGAAAGGTGCGATGGATTACATCACGAAGCCGCTGGATTCAGAGCTGCTTATATACAAGATCAAAGCGCTGCTCGGCGGAGCACGAAGGAATGAGCATGTGCCGGAATTATTCCTGTTCGGAAGATGGAAATTTGAAACAGCCGGACGCGTCCTGCACGACGGGAAAGAGAATTTCCGCCTTTCCCCGAGGGAAGCCGAACTGCTGCTCGCGCTCCTGGGCGAGAAGAACAGCGTGGTGAAAAAATCGGTCATCCTGAAAAAGATCTGGGGCGACGACAGCTATTACAACGCGCGCAGCATGGACGTATACGTGACGCGCCTGCGCGGGCGCTTCCGCAACGATCCGGCAGTTGTGATCGAATCTGTTTACGGGACGGGGATAAAGATTTCGGTCGGGGAATTGTAACGGAACACCCGTTACGCACTTCTTTTTCACAGATTCGGGTCCGGTTGTCGAAGCTTTCCGCCAAATCGTATTTTTGCTTTCTGTGAAACCAGGCAGGCAAGCGGAAATAGCTCACCAGGTAGAGCGTCAGCTTCCCAAGCTGAAGGTCGCGGGTTCGAACCCCGTTTTCCGCTCACACTTTTCAGTGATTTTTGTTTATGATCGAAACACGCGTTTTTACCACATCACTGAATAAAGAGCAGGGCTACCTGCTCACGCACGTAAAACCGGGTTCGGAGATCGGCGTCAATGACGCCAGGGAGAACACCGAAGCCGTGATCAGCCTGAGCGGGGGGCGGAATTTTCCCATCGTTGTCGACCTGCGCAAAATAAAATCCATCTCGAAAGAGGCGCGCGACCATTTTTCCATGCGCGGACGGAAACCGCACGTTACGGCGATCGCTATGGTGGTAAGCTCGCCGCTGAGCCGGATTATCGGTAATTTTTTTCTCGGGCTGAACAAACCCACAGTTCCGACAAGGATGTTCAGCTCCGAAGCAGACGGCATCAAATGGCTGAGCAAGGAGGGCCTGCTGGACTGATTCATGAGCAACGCCCTGCAGCAGATATTTTCACGCGTACATAAACTTACCGGCGTAAAACGGCGCGGGGAGGAATCGCTCGAAAGCAGCATCCTGCGGGGACTTGAAATCCTGGAAGAAAAACGGGAAGCAAAAATTGCAGGCAGTGCGGCCGGGCTGGATCGTATCCAGGAAATACTGGGCGTCATCATGTCGCTTGCGAACCTGGATTACAATCATAAGGCGCCGGTTTCCGATGCGCTGGATGAGATCGATGCGCTGGCGGGCGGAATCAACATGCTGGGTGAAGAGCTCAAAAGCTCCACGGTTTCCCTGCACGAAAAAGAAACGCTGCTGAAAGAAATTCATCACCGGGTCAAGAATAATCTCCAGGTCATATCAAGCCTGTTGAACCTGCAGGCGGACAGGATCGAGGATCCGCTGGCCCGGGAAAAGTTTCTTGTCTGCCGGGAACGTATCCGTACCATGTCAATGGTGCATGAAAAGCTGTACGAATCCGGGAACCTTTCCAGCATCGATTTTCCCGAATATATCGAATCACTGGCCCGTACACTGAACAATTCATACAATACGGACAAAACCCTGGTCAAGCTGCATACCGACGTTGGCAACCTGGATCCGGAGGACCGCAGGTTCAAAATTGAAACCGCGATACCATGCGGACTGATCCTGAACGAGCTTTTGTCGAACGCCTATAAATATGCATTCCCGGAACAGCGAAAAGGCAACGTGCGCGTATTGTTCGATGTGGACCGGGGTGCCAAAGCCGGGCATTACCGGATCCGCGTGGAAGATGACGGGGTCGGGCTGCCGGAAAAATTCCTGCCGGAGAAAGCCGAGACGCTCGGGATGCAATTGGTCTGGATCCTGGCCGAACAACTGGAAGGAAAGCTGGATGTGGAGTCCGGAAAAAAGGGAACGGCCATCACGCTAACGTTCAACGGCAATGCTTAAACCCGGACGTCCGGGCAGGATTTATAACGACCTGGTAATTATTTGTTTTTGGTACATAATTTATATTATGTTAAATAGTATAGTATTGAAAACAAGTTGTTTGTGCATGAATGAATAAAAAAAGCCCCACTCTCGCGGGGCTCGTACTTTAATTGTTTTCTGTCGCATCTTCGGGTCATTATTCCCCCGCTTTCAGCTTCTTGATCTCATCTTTCATGCGGAGGTAATTGTCATTATCCCCCTGGAGGCCGTAAGCGTTCTGGAGCGCGTAACAGGCATCCACATCTTTGGGATCGATCTTGTGCGCAGCTTCCAGGTATTTGATCGCATCCGGCAGCGGCTTTTCCCAGATGTCCT
>DASTSF010000498.1:0-4510 GCA_035760825.1 Bacteroidia bacterium | reverse complement strand
CGTCACGGTTTTTCTATGAGCGGTACGGCGACCTGAATTATTTTCGTGTGCAGGGAATTTCCATCGGGCCGGGTTATTCCTTCAATCTCGTGCTCTGGAAAACGCTTTATTTCAACGGTACGGCGACCAGCGGTTTCGATTTCCAGCACCGCAGCTACGGGAATTATTCCACGGGCACGATCGATAAATTCTGGAAAGTGGGTTTCGCCGGCGATCTTCGTTTTGCGATCGGGCTCAACGGGAAGCACATGTTCGCTTCTGCCACGTATCGCGTCGATTACAATTCCTACGTCACGAACGGCATGCGCATTTATCCCTTCTACCAGTCGATCGATTTCAACATCGGCTACCGTTTCCCGTTCAAGGAACGCAAGTGGGTGAAGAAGATGAAAGCGAACAAGTGGTACCAGATGCTCTGATCTTCCCGCGGCAGCCTGACGCGTGTAATTCGCAGAAAATTTCTGTCACGTCTTTGCGGAAATTATTTTAACACAGCTTTGTGTTCTTCGTGCAAAACTTTGAGCACTTTGTGGTGATTACAATACCAGTCGCCACATGCGGTATTTTAACACGGAGAACCACGGAGGTCGTTTCACGGAGAATCACGGAGAACGCGGGACGCAATCCTCATTTTTCTCACGTATTCGCCATAATGTATTGTGAAACTTTCGTCAGCAGGTGCACGCGGTCTTTTCCGCGCACGTTGTGGGGATGGCCGGGATAGACATAGTAATCCGTCTGCACGCCTTTGCTCACGCACGACTGCGTGTACAGGAGCGTGTGCTGCCACACGACGACGTCATCCGACGTGCCGTGGATCATCAGCAGTTTCCCTTTCAGGTTCTGGTTGTAGTTGAGCAGGTTCGCTTCTTTGTAACCGTCCGGGTTCTGCTGCGGCGTGTCCATGTAACGTTCCGTGTACATCACTTCGTAGTAGCTCCAGTCGATCACCGCGCCTCCGGCGACACCGCATTTGAAAAGATCGGGCGTGCGCGTCATCAGTCCGGTGGTCATGAATCCGCCGAAGCTCCATCCGTACACCGCCATGCGTGATGCGTCGACATACGGGAGCTTTTTCAGGTATTCGGCGCCTTTCTGCTGGTCGGCGATCTCCTGCGTGCCGAGGTGACGGAACGTCGCCTGCTCGAAATCGATGCCGCGTCCGTCCGAACCTCTTCCGTCGACGGTGAACACGACAAATCCCTGCTGCGCCATGTAATACAGGAAAAGATCCGAACCGCCGAGCCAGGAGTTCGTGACGAGCTGCACGTTGGGTCCGTTGTATACATACGTCAGCGAGCGGTATTTTTTCGTGGAGTCGAAATCCGCGGGAAGGATCATGCGGCACCAGAGAGGAGTGGTGTTATCCGCAGCGGTGATCGTGAACAGGCGCACGTTGCATTTTTTGTACGAAGCGAGCGGGTTCGCGGCGGTGCACAGGACGCTCACGGATTTCCCGGAAGCCTTGCAAAGCGTCTGGATGTGCGGAACGGTGAGCGAGGAAAAATCGTCAATGAAAAATGATTTGTCCGCAGAGAACATGGCGGCGTGCGTCCCGTCGTATTGCGTCAGTGATTGCGGATTTCCCTTTTCAAGATCGACGCTGCAGATCATGCGGCCGATGCCGTTGAAGTACGTCGCCTGGAAATAAGCGGTTTTGCCTTTCGCATCGACGCCGTAAAAATCAGTGACGAGCAGCGGGGCGACGTTTGTCCTCGATACACCTGATCCGATAAGCGGGCGGATGAGCGTGCCGTCCGTTTTATAGAGGTAAAGCGCATTTCCTTTAACGCGTTCGCTCTGCCAGATGAATTCATCGGGATGCATGGGAACGAACACCATCGGGTGCATGGGATGAACGTATTTTTCGTTCGTCTCTTCGAAAAGAGTTTTGACGAAATCGCCCGTGGATGCGTTGTAGCAGTTCAGCCACAAATGGTTCTGGTCGCGGTTGAGCACAGCGATGTAAACGAATTTGTTGTCCGGGCTCCACGCGATGTTGGTCAGGTACTGATCTTTCGGTTCCCCTGTTTTAAGGTAAATAACCTTTTGCGTTTTTACGTCGAACACGCCTACGGTTACCTGGTGCGACGTGGCGCCCGCCATCGGGTATTTGATCATGCGCACCTCCGCCGGCTGTTTGGTGAGATCGTAAATGGGATAATTCGTCACCATGGTCTGGTCCATGCGGTAGAACGCGAGCAGCATTCCCGACGGAGACCAGAACGTTCCTTTCGTAATGCCGAACTCTTCGCGGTGAACGGATTGTCCGTAAACGATGTTCCGGTTCGTGTCGTTGGAAACAGCGACATTTTCATACGTGACCTTGCCGTTGTTCTGCATGCTCAGGTCAACGTGGATGAGCGAAACCCACAGGTTGTTTCCCGTCGTGTACGCGATCTCGCCGGAAGCATCGGAACGGTCGAAGTTGGCGGCGTCTTTCGCATAATCATAGGTGGTGAACGATTGCGTGGCGACGGAATAAATAAGGTCCATTTTCTCCGTGGCGATGCGGAACATCGCGTCGTTCGTCCAGCTCACAGCCGGGAACATCTTGAACGCATCGATGCCTTTGTTGAGCTGCTGCACTTTGCTGTTCAGCTCGTCGAGCGTGAGAATGCTTTTCCGGCTTTTGGAATCGCCGGCCGTGGCGGTGAGAAGCGTTTCCACGTTGTTTACTTTGTCGACCCAGGAATAGGTGTTTGTTCCCGGTATCCAGCTGAGCTGTGAAAGCCTGTTCGGGTACAAACCCTGGTAGTAGCCGAATACGGCGTTCTCCACGCTGAGCATCTGGTCCTGCGCGGAAACAACAAGAGAGGCAAGGAAGAAGAGAAAAAGGAAACGGATTTTCATTTTGCGGTCGGTCGTTTTATTGGTTATCGGTTTCGGATTTCGGATTTGAATGGGTGGTCGGGTGCCTGTGGTTTGAATTGTTTTCAGTTCGTCTCTCGATGTGTGCAATACGTTCTTCATTCCTCTCATTGCACTGCTCGCATTTCGTCACAACGCAATAATTCCCTCTATCGTCGATGCTTTTTTATAAACTTCGATCACGGCGTCGGCGGAAAGCATGACCTCGCGGGCAGTGATGCTGGTGTATTTTCCTTCGGATGACGGCTGGTGCTTCACTTCTGCGTCGTCGCCGAAAAGACTTTCCACGAGCGCGATCCGGTGGTTGTCGGACGGAACGATGAACTTGAACATGTACACGCTGGGCCAGGGATTCTTTTCCAGTTTCTTTTTCAGCTCGTCAAAGTTCAGTTCAGCCATAAAAATAAGTTCAGGATGCGGATTCAGTTTCAACGTTCAGAAAAGATCGCCGAGCTTGCGCCGGTCGCGTTTCGTGGGGCGCCCTTTTCCCGTGTAGAAAACGGAAGGGCCTACCTCTTTCATCAGGCGAAGCCGTTCGTATTCTTCTTCCGGCGTCAGGTCGTCGTAAAACGATGCGACGAATTTAGCCGCTATGCGTGAAGGTGGAAAATCTTTTACACGAACGGTTCGGGTGATCGGGCCGCTTTTGAAGGAAATTTCATCGCCGGCCTTCAGCTCTTTGGCGGGCTTGGCCGCATCGCCGTTGAGCTTTATTCTGCCGCCTTTGCAGGCTTCCGTAGCGAGAGAACGTGTTTTGAAAAGACGTACGCTCCACAGCCACTTGTCGATACGGAGATTTTCGGCCATTGTTCCTGTAAAGATAGGAACGACGGGGGATTTTGAAGACGGGCGCCTGAAATGCAGGACCCGCGCCGTGAACAGGAAAACAAGAGAGCCGAATTCCGTATCTTCGTTCTCCATTTTTCCAATCACATGTTCGACAGTTTAAGTGAAAAGCTGGAGCGCGCGTTCAAGGTGCTCCGCGGTGAAGGCAAGATCACCGAGATCAACGTTGCGGAAACGGTAAAAGACATCCGCAAGGCGCTGCTCGATGCAGACGTCAGCTACCAGGTAGCGAAGAAATTCACCGACGACCTCAAGACGAAAGCGCTCGGCCAGAACGTGCTCACTGCCGTTTCGCCGGGACAGCTGCTCGTGAAGATCACGCACGATGAGCTCGCAACGCTCATGGGCGGATCGATGGAGGAGATAAAGCTCGGCGGAAGCCCCACGATCATTCTCATGGCCGGTCTGCAGGGCTCCGGTAAAACAACGCATTCGGGGAAGCTCGCCTACTGGCTGAAAAATAAAAAAGGAAAAAATCCATTGCTCGTTGCCTGCGACGTGTACCGTCCCGCTGCTGTCGACCAGTTGAAAGTGCTCGGTGAGCAGATCGGCGTGGCTGTGTATGCGGAACCCGATGTGAAAGATCCTGTCGGCATTGCGAAGCGCGCGGTCGCGAAAGCGAAGCAGGACGGGAATTCCGTGGTGATCATCGATACCGCCGGCCGCCTCGCCATTGATGAAATGATGATGAACGAGATCGCCGCAGTGAAGAAAGCGGTGGATCCGGATGAAATTCTTTTCGTCGTCGATTCCATGACGGGACAGGATGCGGTGAATACGGCGAAAGCCTTCA
>DASTSF010000497.1:0-2310 GCA_035760825.1 Bacteroidia bacterium | reverse complement strand
CGATCTCAGCAATACGTCCGTCGATTTTCCGCTGCAGCTTTTTTACCAGACCCCGTTCGCAAATTATGCAGCGTACGACAATTCTGCGAGTGAAACCGCCTCCGCCACCATTTACAATTCCATTGCAGGTCCATCAACAGGTGCCGAAGGCGTTCTTCTTTTTCCATCCTTCGCGTACAGCGGCGCTTTGTACATCGAGCTTTCCGCGCTCGCAGCCGGCAACACGATCAACTTATATTTCGAGCAATCGCGCGGCAACGCAGTATCCACCTCGACACCCGTCTTCTCGTATTTCTATCTCAACGCATCCGGGTGGAATGAGCTGCTGCCGATCAGCGACGGAACGAGCGGCTTCAATTGCAGCGGCATCCTCCAGCTGAACATCCCGGCCGATATCGTCACAGGTTCACCCGTGGTGCCGGGAAGCAACTGCTGGCTGCTCATCACGACGAATGCCGATCTTCCTTCCTTCGCACAGACGGTCCTGCTTTCTGCCAACGGCGTGCTGCTGCAGCGCACAGGCGATACGTACCAGTCGGACGTCACGGCTCCCACACTCGCAGCGGGAAGCATCACCAAACCGCAGACCGCCATCCCTTCGATATCCACCATCACGCAACCGTTCGATTCATTCGGCGGAACACAGGCAGAAGACGAAACGACGATGAACCTGCGTGTAAGCAACCGCCTGAAGACAAAAGACCGCGCTGTCACGTACGGAGATTTCTATACACTCATCAGCCAGTCATTCCCCGGTGTTTACTATTCCTCTTCGAAATACGACGGTGAAAGCGGCACGGTCAACGTTTACCTCGTGAAGAAAAGCAGCAGCGCTTCCGTGGCGAATGCATTCTCCCCGCTGGTCAGCGACTGCACAGAAACACAGGTGGAGGCGTTCCTCGCACAACGCGTGTCGCTCTTCACTTCGCTCATCGTTTCGAATTATGCGATCCAGCCGCTTTCCGTAACGGCGAACGTTTCCATTGAACAAGGCTACGCATGGCAATACGTGCTGGGCGCGATCACGACGGCCATCGATCTTTTCCTTTCACCGTGGATCGAATGCGACGCAACGCAGGCCGATATCGGGAAAGCGATCCTTCCCGGCGAGATCTCTTCACTCCTGCTCAGCATCGGCGGCGTTGAATCTGTGACAGGCGTAACATTCTCCTCGGTGAGCGGAAGCGCAGGTCCCGGCGGATCCGTCGTTCCGCTCGCGGGTTCGATCCTGGTCACGACACGAAAGCATACCATCAACCTGGTTACAACGAACGGATGACAACACTGTATTACATACCCGATGTACAGCTTCCGGAAAGCCAGGACTTCAACGAGCTGATGAGCGAAGGACGTTCCTTCATCCAGTCGCACATCGGGAATGAGTGGACAAACCTGAACGCAAGCGATCCCGGTGTGACGATACTCGAGCAGCTCTGCTATGCGCTCACGGAACTCGGATATTGCATCGATTTCCCGATGCGCGACATCCTTACACGCAAAGACGGGGAGCTGGAAACGAAAGACCAGTTCTATTTCCCGGAAGACATTCTCACGACCAGCCCTGTCACACCGGACGATTACAGGAAATACCTCATCGACGGGGTCAGTAACACTGGCAATGCCGTGGTCGTGCAGGCAGACGGAGCGTATCCTGTTTTCCTGCGCAACTGCATGGTTTATCTCATGCCGGTAAAGACTGTTTCCGGTGTTCTTGCCGAGGCGTTCTGCAAAAGCGCATTCTATTACCTGAACAGGAACAGGTACCTCGCCACTGTTTTCTCCCAACCGGAAATACTCGCGGACAACGCCTATTACCTGCAGGGCACGATCACCATCAGCGACGGGAGCGGAAAATCCAAAATACTCGCGCTGGTGGAAGAAAGCATCCGCAATTACATTTTTCCAACCGTCATACCCGCGAGCTACGCAACGCTCACTGCCGACAGCGTCGCTACGAACGACATCTTCAACGGACCGCATCTTGAGAACGGGTGGATTCCTTCATCTTCGCTCGGCGTCAATCGCACTCAATTGTGGGCTTCGGAACTTTATTCCGTCATCAAATCCGTCAGCGGCGTAACGGAAGTGAATGCCCTCGGCTTTGTTCCGGTTTCCACTTCGCAGGCCACGGGCAGCACATCTTCTGAAAGTACCGACCAGATCACCTCGTCTCTTTCCGAGCTGATCGTCATAAAGGTGAAGGATTCCGGATTCATCATCGTAGAATCTCCGCAACCTTCGAAGCAGACGACACCGGATCCGCTGCTGGTCGCAGCCGAGACGATAGAAGCGGAATTCGACCTGAATATC
>DASTSF010000496.1:0-8802 GCA_035760825.1 Bacteroidia bacterium | reverse complement strand
GATTTGGCGATGTCCACGTCGTATCGTGCCGCAAGCAGCATCAGGCTTTTGCTGACGAGGCGTTGCTCCGCTGTGTTAACGTCCAGCGGAACTGTGTCTGTTTTCAGTACTTCCGTTGCAGCTGTTTTTCCGAATGACAGGACCACCAGGGCCATCACAGGAAGCAGCGTCTTCGGAACAGGAAGACGAATCATAGTTGTGTTACAGGATTTCTTGGTGAAGAGGCGTAAGGATGATACGTCGCTCCAGGTCAGATCCTGAACACGCCGAGAAAGACGGGCGAAACCTGCTTCGGTGCCCCGTGAGGCAGCAAAGAGAAAGAAGCCTGCGGAACCGAATGCAGGAAGAGATAAACAAAAACGGCAACAAGAGAAACGGGCAGCAGCCGGAACAGCGTTTCGGAGACATCGTCCCCGTCATCGTCCGCCGCGGTGGCGGATATTGAGTCGTCGTCGTAAGAAGTGGAGAGAATAGCGTTGGAGGAAATGGTCTGGCTTTTTTCGATGAAGCGGAGAATACCTTGTCCCGAAAAAATGCAGCAGATTGCCAATACAGGCACCACGATCAGAAAATAATTCCGCAAAGAAATTTTCATTGTTTCGCTGGAGCAGAGCAAAGGTAACCGCCGGATATGTCCGTTTTACACGTCTTCAAAAAAATTAACAGAAGTCAACTTTGGCGGGAAAACCGGGTCAGTCCTCGTGGCCCTTTACTTTGAGCTTGCCATTCTTCCAGAGGTATTCTTCCTGCTCCTGGGCCTTTTTGGCGGAATCGCTGACGTCCTTGTCCTCGAGCTTTGAAAGATCCGGCTGGCCGGCGTTCACCCAGGCGGTATACCAGAGGCTTCCCACCATGTGGATGGCCGCCCGCATGCGCCGTTCCACCATGCCGTTGAGCATCCGGCTGTAGCTGGCCGTGTATTCCTCGCTGTAGGTTTTAACCGTCGTATTGCCCCGGTTCACGAATGCGTATTTCCGGTCGGGCGGGGTGGTGGCGTTGAGCTGTGCCTCGAGGCTGAGGACGGAATCCACTTCGCTGTGGCTGACCTTCACGATTGCCCACGCGGCATTGATCGGTGAGTCGATGTATTCGGCCCGGCCCACGAAATAATCGTACTGGTCGCCGAACATTTCCGGCACCGACGATTCCCAGAAACCGTGAATGCCCACCTGGTTCGTCATCTGCCCGTTGTAGTTTTCTGTGGTATGCAGCGGCACATGTGCGTCGCCCACGTAATGACCCAGCTCGGCTGAAAGCCGGAGTATGCGGTCCACGTCGCCGTCCTTGAATGCCTTGGTCAGGCGGTAGGTCATCACGTCGATCCACCAGGGCACGATGCCGTAAGCGTTGAGGGTGTCCTCCGTGTATTTGGCGACGGCTTTTTTCCAGAGCCGGGGAACGCTGTCGAAGCAGTTCGGTCCGTAATGATCGATGTCGATGTAATGCCGCGGCGCTTCTTCCGCAACGGAATAACGGCGCTTGTCGGGATCGACGGCGTGTTCGGTGATGTACTCGATGTGCTTTTTATAGAAGCCGAACATCTCCGGCGGGAGCGTGAACACCGCCATGCGGTTGATGCGTTTGTGCGCGTAAAATCCCCATGATTCCGCCCGCTGCTGCGGCAATGAAAAGACGACAATGGACAGCAGGACGAAAAGCAGGACGGAGTTCCGGAAAACTTTGCGCATAAAACAAAGTTAAGGATTGAAAAGATGGAAAATGTTACGCGGAGATCAAAAAAGCGAAGTCTTCACATTTTCACCAGCGCCCCGTCTTCAAGAACAGGAATGACGGTCGTGAGGTCCGTCTGCAGGCAATAGCGGATGTCGTCTTTCAGGTTCAGCTTTGAGAGACGTTCCTTGTGTGAAGCGCGGCCGAGGAATTTCACGGGATTCTTTTTCGCCATCTGGTAAAGATATTCGAGCGCGAGGCAGGCGTCGCCGAGCTTGTAGGCGGGATTTCTTTTCACGAGCTCCGCGGTCATCGCGCCGGCAAAAAGCGAATCTTCGAGGTTGAATTTGTTTTTCCACCCGGAGCAGAGGAGGAGCACGTTGCGGTCCTGCTTCACGAGCCAGTCGCATAACGCGCTGATGTTCGTGAACGCGCCGATCACCACTTTGTGCGCGTACTTCGACGCTTCGATAGCCTGCGTTCCGTTCGTCGTCGTCAGCACGATGGTTTTCCCCGCGATGTCTTCACCCATATAATCGAAAGGCGAATTCCCGAAATCAAAACCTTCCACGCGTATGGCGTTGCGCTCGGCCCCGGCGAGAAATCCTTTTTCCTTCAGCGCACGGGCTTCTTCCACCGTGGCGACGGGAATTATTTTTTCAGCGCCGTAATGAAAAGCGGTGCAGATGGCGGATGTCGCGCGAAGAATGTCGATGATGACCACGATGCTTCCTTCGTCCCTGTACACCGGGTAGAGGTAAGGTGAAAAACAGGCGTCGATACGGATGGCGGTTTCTGTGGACATCGGCGTTACCCGTTATGATTTCAGGAACGGGACTTTCACCACCTGCGCCTTCAGGGCTTTATCGCGCACCTTCACGTAAATTTCCGTACCTGTTTTGCTGAATTCCGTTTTCACGTAGCCCATGCCAATGCCTTTCTGCAGTGAAGGTGATTGCGTGCCCGACGTCACTTTCCCGATGACGTTCCCGTTCGCGTCGGTGATCTCGTAATCGTGACGGGGAATGCCACGGTCGATCATTTCAAACCCTACGAGCTTTTTCGCCACGCCTTTTTCTTTCAGCGCAAGCATTTTGTCTTTATCGACGAACTCTTTGTTGAATTTCGTGATCCAGCCCAGGCCCGCCTCAATGGGCGATGTCGTGTCGTCGATGTCGTTGCCGTAAAGGCAGAATCCCATTTCAAGACGGAGCGTGTCGCGCGCGCCGAGACCGATGGGTTTGATGCCGAACTCTTCCCCCGCTTTGAAAACGGCGTCCCACATTTTTTCAGCAACAGCATTGTCGAAATAAATTTCGAATCCGCCTGCGCCGGTGTAGCCGGTGTTGGAGATGAGGATATTGTCTTCGCCCGCGAATTTTCCTTTTTTGAAATGGTAATACGGAATTTCCGCGAGGTTGATGCCGGTAAGCTTCTGCAGCGTGGCCTGCGCTTTCGGGCCCTGCACGGCAAGGAGCGATGTGCGTTCGGAAATATTTTTCATCTCGACGCCGTAGGAATTGTGCCGGGAGATCCAGTTCCAGTCTTTATCGATGTTGGACGCGTTCACCACGAGCATGTACGTTTTTTCATCGATGCGGTACACGAGCAGGTCGTCGACGATGCCGCCTTTTCCATTGGGAAGACAGGAATACTGCACACGTCCGTCGTACAGCTGCGACGCATCGTTTGTCGTGACGGCCTGGATAAGATCGAGCGCTTTTTCGCCTTTCAGGATGAATTCGCCCATGTGCGAAACGTCGAACACGCCGACCGCGTTGCGAACGGTAAGATGCTCTTCATTAAGTCCCGTATAGGAAACAGGCATGTTGTATCCCGCGAAAGGAACCATTTTGGCGCCGAGCGCGACGTGCTTTGCCGTAAGCGCGGTATTTTTCAGTGTAGCTGTTGCGTCCATAAGATGAAATGTGAAGCGCAAATTTAACATAAAACAGGCAGCTGTTCCGGGTTTGACGGACGACCGCGCCGCGTTTTGGATTTTGCAGGTAAGTATTTCGTGTTGCAGTAAAAAAGAATAAGCGGAAGGACGAAGCGGGTTACCGTTGAAACAAAGCCGTTACAGCGAGCGCAGCAGCTCCAGGTATTTTTCCTTCCACGCACTGACCGAATATTTTTCCTCGACGGTTCTCCTCGCTTCGCTTCCCATTTTCCTGCGCAGCTCTTCCGAAGTGATAAGCGATTCGATCTTCCGCACCCATTCTTCCGTCGATGTGGCGAGGAAACCATTCACGCCTTCCGTGATGATCTCGGTGTTCACACCTACCGGCGACATGATCGTGGGAATGCCGAGCGCCATGTACTGCAATCCTTTCAGTCCGCATTTTCCCTTCGCCCATTCGTCGTCGGGCAAAGGCATGATGCCGATGTCGAACGTGGAAAGCTCTTTCACCTCATCCTCCTTTTTCCAGGGAATGCCTTTCACGCCCAGCTCTTCGTTCACATACGTTCCGTCGCCGATCACTTTCACGGAAATTTTATCCCCGTGCTTTTTCTTCAGCTCGCGCAGGAAAGGAACGGCGAACTCGAAATGCTTTATGGTGGTAAGACTGCCGCTCCAGCCGATGGTGATCTTCCCGTTCTTCCCGGCGGGAATTTCCGCTTTGTATTCCTCCGTGTCGATGGTGGTGGGAACGATCGCGACATTCGTGCTGAACTTCCGCGCGTATTCCGCGAGGTAATTGTTGCCCGCGAACACGAGGTCCGACAAGCCGATGATCTCGCCGGTTTTCTGCGGACGTTTCAGGAACCCGAACATGCGGTTGGCTTCGGAAACGTCGAGGTGCCAGATGGCGTCGTCGAAATCGAAGACGATCTTCGCACCTGATTTCCGGAACAGCTTTTCGAACTTCACGGAGCCCGTGACGATGGCTTCGCGGAAAATGAAGATGATGTCGAACTCACCAGCGCGGAGCACGTCGTTCTTTCTCTTTTTCAGCGAACGGCGGTGAATGGAAAATTTTTCGAGGTAATGGCCTTTGCGGTACAGCAGCTTGTCGTCGTTCTCGGAAATGATATACGACAGCTCACAGTCGAAACCGTTCTGCCGCAGGAAATCGAAATACTGTTCAAAGCGGAAACGCTGCCCGGGGGCGCGCCCGGGGCGGTGTGATGCAACGAAGAGGATCTTTTTCCGTTTCACTTTTTGCGCGATACAACGTGCCAGTAGGGTTCGTTCTCCGAAAAACGGATATCGTCCATGCCGGCGTCCAGCAGCATTTTTTCAATTTCCTCCCGGGAAAAGCGCTTTTCCAGCGGCGTCCCGAAACGGTCGAGTGAATCATTGCGGATCACTTTCCAGGGTTTGTCGGCGTAATAGGAAAGCGGGATTTTTTTCCAGGAATGTCCGCCGAAAAGTTTCAGGAAGCGTGCGCAGAGAACGAAAGGACCGTAAACAAAAATCGCGATTAATTCACAGACAAAAAATTTCAGTCCGCGCGGAAAACGGGAAATTATTCTCCGCATAACAGACGACAGGCCGAAAAGCAGGCGGTAAAGCGCTCCGCGGTTATCGAGATTGTAATAAATGTACAGCAGCAGCCAGCCGTTCTTTTTTACCAGCGAAGCGGCTTCCTGCACAGCGCCCGCTGTATCGGGAAGGTGGTGCACGACGCCGAGGCTGAACACGAAACCGAACGATCCTTTTTCGAACGGGATATTTCTGTAGCCGGCCTGCGTGATGCGGATGTTTCCGCAATTTTTCGTCAGTGTAACGGCTGCGTGAACGGCTTCGCCGGGATCGACGGCTTCAATGAATTTCACGCGCGGCGACAGGAATTTCGACCAGCGCCCGCTTCCGCAGCCGATATCGAGCGCGACGGTGTCTTTGTTCACCATTTCTTCCGTCACGATGTCGAAGTATTGTTCGCCTGCACGCTGTATCTCTTCTTCCGTGAATGAGGAGAACCGGTTCCATTCGTCGCCGAAGGACTTTACGGTCGGAGAATCGGCGTTGATCGTTCCCGAAATGAAGGAATCGATCGTTCCGCCGGCGGTTTCAACAGGATGTAAAGGTGTGCTTTTGTAGGGGACCATTTTTCCGCAGGGTAGCCGGGACGCAGGGTTTATTCTTCCAGCCAGACGGGCGGAAGCTTTTCGTGGATCTCGATCTCGCCGAAACGTTTGCTTTTACGCACGCCGGCGCGTTTCGCCCATTCCGCCATGCGCGCGAGCCCTTCGGAAAGCGGAGTGATCGCACGCCGGCCGAAAACTTTTTTCACTTTGGAATGATCGGCATGTGCGTGCAGCACTTCGTTCCGCGCTTCGAGGTAACGGATCTCGCCGCGTATTCCCATGGCTTGCATTGTTTCCGCCGCGAGCTCGTTCACGGTATAATCGTTGTCCGCGCCGATGTTGAACACCTGGTTCTTCGCGGCAGGAACATTCACGCTTTCTGCAATGACCGGTGAAATATCGCCGATGTAGCTGAACGCGCGCGTCTGTTTTCCGTCGCCGAAAACCGTGAGCGGCTTCTGCTGCATGAGCTGGTTCATGAAAATGCCGACGACATTCCGGTAGCGGTCGCCGATGTTCTGGAATTCCCCGTACACGTTGTGCGGGCGGAAAACGACGTAGTCGAGACCGAACATTTCGTGCGCCGTGCGCAGGTCCTGCTCGACGGCCAGCTTCGCGATGCCGTACGGATCTTCCGGAATGGGCGTCATGTCCTCGCGCATGGGCGGCTGCAGCGCACCGTAAACCGCGATGGAAGAAGTGAAAACAAAACATTTCACATCCTGCTTCACGGCTTCGTTGATCAGGTTCACGCTGCCGATAAGGTTGTTCGTGTAATTGAAACGCCGGATGAAATGGCTCAGTCCCTCGGCGGCATAAGCGGCAAGGTGGTAGATGTAATCGATCTTATTTTCCGAAAACAGTTTTTCCAGCAGCAGGTGATCGGTGACAGAACCCGCAATGAATTTCGCTTTGCCGTTCACGTTTTCTGCAAACCCGCCGCTGAGATCATCGAGCACGATCACGTCGTGTCCCATGCGGAGAAGATCGTTGACCACGTGCGAGCCGATGAACCCGGCGCCGCCGGTGACGAGTGAAGCTGGCATAGGCTGTAAAGATAGTTTCAAGTTTTGGGTTAAGGGTTGGAAATGTTTTAGAGTTTGAAAGTTGGAAAGCGCCGGTTGGGCTGGTCCGGGGATTTGTGTTTGAAGACAGGTGCCCGCCAATGGTTTCCCGTGTGCGGTTTCTTTCAGCACCCCATTTCTTACCTTTACGTTCGTGCTAAAGCTCAATGAAGGTTACACGCCCCGCTGGATCGTTCTGCTGATCGACCTGTTTATCGTCGCTGCGGGAATTTCCATGGCGTACCTGCTCCGTTTCGATTTTTCCGTTCCGCAGCACGAGATCGCCGCTTTTCCCGTTGTTTATTCGGTGATGATCGGTGTGCGCCTGCTGAGCTTTCTCATCGCGCGCATCCCGTGGGCGATCGTGCGTTACATGAGCCAGCGCGACGCGATCCGCATCCTCATCGCTATTTCAGCGGGGACGATTTTGTTTTACATCACCAACCAGGTCACGCACCGTTTCATCACGGGAACCTACATCATCCCGCATTCCATTATCCTTATCGAATTTCTCGCCACTACGTTCGGTATGGTGAGCGCCCGTCTTATCTACAAAGCGTTCTGGACCGAAATGAAAAATCCGTCGCGCGAAAAACGCAGCGTGATCATTTTCGGCGCAGGCGAATCCGGGCTCATCACCAAGCGCACGCTCGACCGCGATGCGGGAACAAAATACCGTGTGCTGGCCTTCATCGACGACGACAAAGCGAAGCACGGGCGCAAGCTCGAAGGCGTGACGATCTACGGCGAAGAGAAATTGCCCGAGCTGCTGAAGAAGAACGACGTCGCGCAGGTAATTATTTCCGTGCAGCAGATATCGCCGCTGCGCAAGCAGGAGATCGTCGACCTCTGTCTCGCGAACAACGCGCGCGTGCTGAACGTCCCGCCCGTGAGCACGTGGATACGCGGTGAGCTCAGCTTCCGCCAGATCCGCAAAGTGCGCATCGAGGAATTGCTCGAGCGCGAACCGATCCGCCTCGACGAGGACAACATCGGGAAGCAGCTGCGCGGGAAAACGATCCTCGTCACCGGTGCGGCCGGATCGATCGGCAGCGAAATGGTGCGGCAGATCGCGAAGTTCAGTCCCGGCCTGCTCGTGCTGCTCGACAATGCGGAATCACCGCTGCACGAAATGGAGCTGGAGCTTTCGGATACGATGAAAGGGCTGAAGTACGAGATCGTCATCGGCGATGTGCGCAACCGGGAACGGATGGAAAACGTGTTCCGCACGTTTCACCCGCAGATCGTTTACCATGCTGCGGCGTACAAGCACGTCCCGATGATGGAGAACAACCCGTCGGAATCCATTCTCACGAACGTATGCGGAACGAAGAACGTCGCGGATCTTTCCGTCCAGTACAACGCGGAAAAATTCGTGCTCGTTTCCACCGACAAAGCCGTCAACCCGACGAACGTGATGGGCGCGTCGAAGCGCATCGCGGAAATTTACGTGCAGTCGCTGAACAACAGCACCGGCGGAACGCGCTTCATCACCACGCGCTTCGGCAACGTGCTCGGCTCACAGGGAAGCGTGATCCCGCGTTTCCGCCAGCAGATCGAGAACGGTGGCCCGGTAACGATAACGGACCCCGAGATCACGCGTTATTTCATGACCATTCCCGAGGCGTGCCGTCTCGTGCTCGAAGCCGGCTGCATGGGAAAAGGCGGTGAGATCTACATTTTCGACATGGGGAAATCGGTGAAGATCATCGACCTCGCGAAAAAGATGATCCAGCTTTCCGGACTGACATTGGGAAAAGACATCGAGATCGTAACGACCGGCCTGCGTCCCGGTGAAAAATTATACGAGGAGCTGCTGAACAACAAAGAGAACACGTTGCCCACGCACCACGAGAAGATCATGATCGCCAAAGTGCGTTCGTATGATTTTGCCGAAGTTTCGAAGAACGTGGAAGAGCTGATCGGCATGTTCGATTCGCAGGACAATATGAAGATCGTTGCGCTGATGAAGAAGATGGTTCCCGAATACGTGAGCAACAATTCTGTTTTCGAGAAGCTGGATTCACTGAAGAAA